>JAIXZD010000447.1 GCA_027489895.1 Planctomycetaceae bacterium | reverse complement strand
GAACACGACCAGGTCCCAGCCTGCGGCGAGCAGTTTGTCCTGGAGTGGTCCAGCCGATTTGCCCTCGTTGGCCTCGACCTCGTCGCGCGAAATCTGGTCGAGTCGCACGATCAGATGGTGATGGTCGTCGAATGGGTTTCCGCTGGGAGACGCCTGTTCCAGCAGTGAGGAGTAGATGCGGAATTCGAGTCCGAACTTCTCAAAAAGCTCATCACGCCACTGCTCAACGAGGCTGCCCGGCGCGACAATCAGAATCCTCCGAGCGTCGGCTCGCATGATCAGTTCGCGGATGTAAAGCCCGGCCATGATGGTCTTGCCGGCACCTGGGTCGTCCGCCAACACAAACCGCAGCGGCTGCCGGGGGAGCATCGACTCGTAGACGGCAGTAATCTGGTGCGGCAACGCCTGCACGTTGGACGTGTGGACCGCCATCATCGGGTCGAAGAGGAACGCCAGATCGATCCGTTTCGCTTCGCAAGTCAACTGGAAAGCCGCGCCGTCGCCATCAAACGACCACGGTCGTTCGACCGTTGCCAAACTGATGGACGACTCGTCGCCTCGATTGAGCAGCCGGTCTTTCAAGGTCCCATCGGGCGTCTTGTAGATGACCTGGACAGTCCCCTCGGCAATGGGGACGACGGCCACCAGCGTGGCAATCACGGTTGGCTCGAGACCGACGAGTGACAGTCCAGGTTTCAGATCTTCAAGATGCAACATGGGACGTTGGCCCGTCTTTCTCAAAAATCATCAATGGCTCTCCGTGGCCACGACTGCGTAAATCAGAATCGGCTGGTAGGTCAGCGGCCCGGTCGGGGACGCTCAAACTGAAGGGGCCGGTTTCCACCATCGAGGGGTTAGACATCAGCGAATGGCTCACAGCATGGAATCGCTGGTTTACCAAACGGTTGACACTGCATGTTAACTCGGCTGTTTGCAGAAATCAATCGCCGGGAATTCCCCGCTCAAGTATGGTCGAAAAAGCAATGCCGCTCCCTTCCTCTACGCACCGAGCAGATCGCAAACGAGAGATTTCCACATTGTCCGCTGCTTCCGCCAATCCGGGACCAGAGTAATCGGCTGGAGTTGTCGCAGGTGGATCGGATCACGGCCCCCCGTGACCCGTGACAGGAACAGGATCTCCTCCTGGATATCCGGGGCCAGCATCAGCAGGTTCATGATCTGCGTCACGCGGGCACGGGTGACGTGCCCCAGTCGAGACAGCTCGGCATAGTCGGTGACTTCTCCGGCTTGGATCAGTTTGTCAAACCGGATCGCCAGCGCCATCAGCCTGGTCACCCGGGCCAGCCGTCCGACAGGGCGATCCGCAGCCGGGTCGGTCCCTGATTCGAGCACGCGACGGCTGCCCCGTCCGCGACGCTCAAAATGGATGTCGGCTTCAACGGTCAGTGGCTTGATCATGCTGCGTCCTCCGCGTCGGCGAACTGTTTGCCGAATTCCCGAATGCCGTTCGGATGAAAAGTGACGGCCACCTTGCCGCGAGCGCCGTCGTAATCGACCCGTTCCACGAGCAGTTCCACCACGCGGGCTTGTTCGCGCGGCGTCAACGAGTTCCACACCGGGTCGAACCTGGCCAATACGGCGGCTACCTCGTGCTGGTCGACGGACTTGGCACTGATTGCGTGAATCTGCTCGCGGACCTCTGTCGCCCGACGTTCCGCCCCGCGTATCCGTTCCTGGAGGTCGGCCAATCGCGCCACTGCCGGGGAATCGGCGTCACTGGGGCCAACGTGGGCGACCACGTCGCGAACGTCGGCGTTCCACCGGGCCAGTTCCCGGTCCAGGCCGGCCCGTTCCGCTTCTAACGCGGCAAGTTCTGACTCGGCCTGCTGGCGGGCCTGGACGACCGTCTCCCGGACCATTTCGGGGTCGCGACCGATGGCCCGAATCTGGTCGACGACGAACCGCTCGATCTCCATTGCCGGGATCGATGGGGACGGGCAGTTTTGCCAGCCCCGCTGTTGTGCGTGGCAGCAGACGTAATACCGATACCGTTTATTACCATCCTTGGTGGCGTGCGTCGGTGACATGGCCGAGTCGCAGGCAACGCACCGGAGCAGCCCCTTCAGCAACGCCCCGAACTTGTTGCGGACCTCAGCCCCTCCACTTCGGCCGTTCCGCCGAAGCAGCGCCTGCGCCCGTTCCCAAACGTCGTCGGCAATGATCGCGGCATGCTCGCCATCGTGGACTTCATCCTTGTACCGCAGTTTCCCGACGTAGGTGACGTTGGTCAGCAGTTTGTGCAGGCTCTTCTTCGTGAATGGCTTCCCGCCCCGTTCGATGCCTTTCCGTGTGGTCCACCGCTTGTTGCACCAGCCGCGTGCATCCAACTCCTGGATCACCGCCATCAGGGACTGGTGTTCCAGATACAGTTCGAAAACCGTGCGGACGCGGGTCGCCTCGTCGTCGTTGACCGTCAACTTCGAGCCTTTGGGGTCCACGTCGTAACCGAGGAGCGGCATCCCGCCCGACCATTTCCCCTTTCGCCGGGTGGCGGCGATCTTGTCCCGCGTTCGTTCCGAGATGATCTCCCGTTCGAACTGGGCGAACGACAGCAGCACGTTCAACATCAGTCGGCCCATCGAATTGGCCGTGTTGAACTGCTGTGTGACCGAGACGAACGAGACTCGGCGTTTCTCGAATGTTTCGAGCAGCTTGGAGAAGTCGAGCAGTGACCGGCTGAGGCGGTCGACCTTATAGACGACAACGCAGTCGACCTTCCCGGTATCGATGTCCGCCATCAGCCGTTTCAAGGCTGGCCGGTCCATGTTGCCGCCGGTAAATCCGCCGTCGTCGTATTGGTCGGGGATGAGCTGCCAGCCTTCCCCTTCCTGGCTGCGAATGTAGTTCTCGCCCGCATCGCGCTGGGCATCGAGCGAGTTGAACTCCTGTTGGAGACCGTCTTCCGTCGACTTGCGGGTGTAGATCGCACATCGGACCGTCGGCTTGGCGGGCGCGGTGGCGCGGGGTTTGGTGCGGGTCATCGCTGGTCCTCCTTCCGCAGGCGAAAGAAGAGGAAGCCGTTGGTGTGCGTGCCGGTGATCTGTTTGGCGACCGCACTCAGCGACCGGTAGACCTCGCCCTCGTATTCGAATCCGCTGGCCAGCACGCGGACCTGTAGCGTCTGCCCTTTGTAGTCGCGGGTGAGGACCGTGCCAGCGAGTGGAATGCGGTTGTCGTCCGCGAATCGAACGGCGGCGGTGACCGTGCGATTCTCATTGGGCGATTCGGCGGGCTTGGCCTTGGGCGGCGACATCCGAATGTCCGCGTCGTTCGCCAACTCTTCGGCGCGTTGGCGGGCGCGTTCCGACAGCCCGCCTTCCGCCGTGGCCTGCAGCCGCCAGGCAATCCGTTTCACCAGCCAGGCCTTGTTTCCTGTGCGGGTTTCGTCGCCGAAGGCCTCGGCGTACTTCGACCGCAACTCCTTCACGGTCATCCGCTGGAGCGCGGCGACCTCTTTTCCGACGTTGATCGACATGCGTCTCTCCTTGTGGGGTTCTCGAAAACCGTTAACCGTGGTGACCACTGAGCACGGTCTCCCGAGGAACCTCAAGGCATGTCTTGGTCCCGTCGGCCGACTCTTCGTCGCTCCAGACGATCCGGTGGCGAAGCCGCAAAATGGCCGCAGCGAAAATGCTTGCGAGTTCCGCGAGCCGTGTTTCTTCCGGGGCGGGCTCGTCGTCGGTTTGGCGCATAGTGTCTCCGGCGTGGTGGCCAATCGCGGCCAGCAGGGGACCAACCAGACAGCGGTCTGGCGGTAACGGGAAGGTCTCGGGGGCGAATTCATCGCCCTATCCGTAGAGCTACCCGACGCCGGTTCGAAGTGACGAAACCAGGGTCCGAAAGGGACCGGCGTGTTAACTCCGAGAGGGGTGTTAACGCGAGAGTCCGAGAGTTTTGGGCGGAGATTCCGGGGTCCGAGCGAGACCATCCGGGTGCCTTCCGCAACCCGGTGGGACTCTCACGAAACAGAGAGCGCCAGAATAGCGGGCGGATCGACGTAACGTCTTGCGGAAAAGACGGAAACGAAAAAACGCCGGGAGGCGAACCTCTCGGCGTTTTCCGTAAACTGGTCTGTACTGCGAGTACGCAGAACAGAAACGAGCTCCCCGATTAGGACTCGAACCTAAAACCTAGCGGTTAACAGCCGCTCGCTCTACCATTGAGCTATCGGGGAATGCACGCAGGGGCGGCGGCCGAATCAGCCGGGCCTCTGGCGAAGGCCGCATTGTACTGATCGGAATCACGTCGGGCAAGATTGCGTTGCCTGGTTTTGATGACCGGTTGTGACGCACTCCCGATTCGGGGCCTTCGCGGGGCCGCTGGGCTTGGGGGCAGGGCGTCTGCGGCCGGGCCGCGCGTGGCTGGCCTCCCGGTGGCGGTCCGGCGACTGGGGCACCAGGTGGTGTGGTTTTGGCGCGGGTTGGCGGCGGGAGTCGTTGAACCTTCGGGCGCTCACGCTTCCGGCTCCCCCCGATCGCTGCGAAACCGTGAGAGACCACGACGATAACGCGGGAAATATGCAACGGCCTTCGCGATCGGCTGGTCCCGGATCGCTCTTTCCGTCATCGGGCGTTTTTGTCTATAAGCCCTTGCCCGCTAACGGGCTACGGACGTTTGAATCGACGCGGGGGGCTGTGATTTGACTGCCCCTCACTGTGGGCCACATAGATAAAGATTTGCCGATGTTCAACCGGTTCCGCCGCTGGCTGGCTCCTGATCTGGCCATCGATCTTGGCTCGGCCTCGACGCGCGTCGCCGTCGAAGGGCGCGGGCTGGTGCTCGATGAGCCGTCGGTCGTCGCGCTGCGCCGCGGGTCGCGACAAATCCTTGGGCGTGGGGCCGCGGTCGGGAAGCTGGCTCGCCAGATGCTCGGCCGGACGCCCGATTCGATCACGGCGGTTCGCCCGATTCGCGATGGTGAGATTGCCGACTTCGAGCTGTGCGAGGCGATGCTCCGACACTTCATCCAGAAGTCGCTGGGGACCACTAGGCCGAGGCTTCGTCCGCGGGTGGTGATCGCGGTGCCGGGGGATGTGACCAGCGTCGCCCGTCGTGCAGTGTTCAACAGCGTGGAGCGGGCGGGGGCAGGGCAGGTCTATCTGGTGCGGAAAGCGGTTGCGGCCGGGATTGGAGCCGGGCTGGCGATCGCCGAACCGATGGCGACGATGGTTTGTGACATTGGCGGGGGAACAACCGAAATCGCGGTGTTCAGTCTGACCGAGACCATCGCCAGCCGCAGCCTGCGGGTCGCGGGGGATGATATGGATGCGGCCATCTGCGCCTGCTTGCGGCAGCAACTGGGACTGCGGATCGGCGAGCAGACGGCCGAGCAGCTCAAGCTCGAAATCGGGAGCGCGGCCCCGCTCGATGTCGAACTGAGCGCGGAGGTTCGCGGGCAGGACGTCGTGAGCGGCGTGCCAAGGAAGGCCGTCGTGACGAGTCAACAAGTGCGTCAGGCGCTGGCGACTCCGCTGGCGACGATTGTGGATGGGCTGCGATCCGCCCTGGAAGACTGCACGGCCGAGATGCTGGGTGACCTCGTCGACAATGGCCTGGTGCTGAGTGGTGGCGGGGCGCTGTTGCGACAGCTCGATGTGTACCTCAGCGGCCAGCTCAATGTGCCGGTACGGGTGGCCGACCAACCGCGACGGACGGTGGCCCGAGGGACGGCGATCTGCATCGAACATCTGGCGGAATGGCGGGACAGTCTGGATGGCGGCGAGTAAGGCTCGGTGCGTTGTCTGGTGTGCGGTGGTGTGAGAACCAAGCAAGTCAAAAGGCAAAAGTGAAGGTCTGTGGGCGGCGGGTTGACTGGAAATGGTGAGTAGGTGGGTGGTGTATGAGTTGGCATCCTGCGACGGCGTCCTGGCCGGTCTGCCTGCTGCTGGTAGCGGCCGGTGCGGGGCTGATCTGCGCGCCGCGAACGATCCAGAATCGAGTGGGCGGACTGGTTCGCGATGCGATTGTGCCCGGACAGCGTTTGGCTCAGATGATCGCCGAGCGAGTCTGGTCTGGTCGGAAGGGGCAGGAGACCTCTCGCGAGGCCGTGGCCGCCCAGCGGGAGCAGGCGTGGAGCCTCGAAGTCGCCCGATTGCGACGCGAACTGGACGACCTCGAACAGTCGACCGCGAGTTTGCGTTCCGGCTCGAGCGCGGAGGACATTCCGGCGCTACTGACCAGCGACACGGTGACGGCCCGCGTGTTGCGCGGGTTCGCGGCGGCTCGGTGGCGGGGTTTGGCCACGATCGATTCGGGGCGCGGAGCAGGGATCGTCGAAGAGGCGCTCGTGCTGGATGGCGATCTCCCCTTGATCGATGTCGGAGCGCCCCAGGGAGTCGCATCGCGACAGCTGCTGACCGCGGGCCGCGCTGTCGTGGGACAGGTGATTCATGCGGGTCACTACAGCAGTACGGTCCGGCCGATCACCGACCTCGAGTTTCGGGCGGGCGTGCGGCTGGCCCGACGCTCGCCGGCGGGGCTGAGCTTCGGTGCCGTGGGCACGTTGAAAGGGACTGGTTCGGCGGCGTGTGAACTGGTCCGCATTCTGCCGACCGAGCCTGTCGAGGCGGGCGACCTGGTGATCAGTCTGGCGAACGAAACCGGAGTGACGGCCCCGCTCTTGTTCGGCGTGGTGGAGGAGGCGAGTCTGCCCGAAAACGGGCTGGAATGGACGATTCGGGTTCGGCCGACCGTCCTGCTGGACGAAGTGGAACGCG
>JAIXZD010000537.1 GCA_027489895.1 Planctomycetaceae bacterium | reverse complement strand
TGCCCCGAGCGCGTCGGCCTTGGCCTTCTCAGACCGGCTGGCGAGCAACTGCGAGACATCGACTTCGAGAGGTTGGCGCACACGCGGCGCGGCCGGTGCCGCCTCGACGGGAGCGGTGGAGCGTTTCGGTCGAGGTCCCGTGCGGATTGGTTCTGACTCGACCGTGACCGGTGCGGTGGCGATCTCGACCGATTCCCGGGCCGCGGCCGCCTCGACCTTCGCACGGACCCAACCCGATTGCAGCACGAGCGGCAGATCGGGCTCCTTCCGGGTATAGATCAGGAAACCCACAAGGAGGAAGGCCACGGCATGCACGGCAAGACTGATCAGCCAGGCCGGCCAGTTCGAGAGGAGTTCTCGAACATTGCGGTTCCAGCGGTCGCGCCGCGCCTGTTCGTACCGGGCGAAAATCCCAGGTTCAGTCGAGACTTTCCGGGCCGATCGCTTTCCGCCGGAGTTTGGTCGTCGCGCGGCGGGGCCGGGCTTATCCGGTGGATTCGCGTCCCCATCAGCGGCGGCTGCATTCATCTCGCTTTCACCGCCCTGTCATCCACCCGTTGAACCGTTCCTGAACGACATACCACGTGTGCCACTGGCTTTGCCAGTGCCGTGTTTGGGTGCTCCCGATCGCACTGGCGAAGCCAGTGGCTCAAAGATTTCTTATAAAGATCATGTCCCGCAACTTCAGGTTGGCACACTAGACGGTCCGCAAGATCACCGCAGCGCTCTGCCCCATCGCGGTGCGATTCACCTTAAGAAACGTTCCATTCGTGAGCTTGTGTGGTCCGCCATGGACCACGTTGAGTCGGCATTGAGGGTCGGGAGTCTCGTAGCGCAGCGTCGCGGGCAGCCAGCCGTGCTGCACGGCGAGCAGGCTGCCCGCCAGTTCGACGGCCCCGGTCCCCGCGTCGAACGCGCCGAAGTAGCTCTTGAGGCCGGTGACGGGCACCGTCTCGGCGACATCGGGAAACACGCGGTGGTAGGCCCGCGCCTCGACGACATCGTCTCGCTTCGTCGCCTTGCCGTGCGCGTTGATGTGCCCCAGTTCCTTGGGCTGAATTCCCGCTTCGCGTATCGCCGCCTCAATCGACCGAACCAGCCCTGTTCCACCCGCCCCGTTGAGGTAACCGCGACCATCGCAACCGGCTGCGGTCGCGAGCACTTCGGCAAAAATCTCCACGCCGCGGCGCCGGGCATGCTCGTACTCTTCGACGACAAACGCCGCAGCCCCCTCCCCCAGCACGCAGCCGTCGCGATCGCGGTCGAACGGACGGCAGGCCCGCTCGGGGTCGGCCTGTTTGGACAAATGCTCTGTCAGATGCAGCCGGGCAATATCGAGCGGGTGAATGTCCGACCCGCAGGCCCCCACGATCATCGCATCGGCCCGACCGCGGCGCACCACATGGACCGCTTCCGCCAAAGCGAGCAGCGCCGAGGCTTCGCGGCTGGTAATCGTGTTGTTGGGGCCTCGGGCATCGAAATCGATCGCCACGTGGCAGGCCGGCATGTTGGGAAGCTGGCGAAGCATCCACAGCGGATAAATCTGTGCCATCCCGTCTTCGCCCCAGCGGTCGAAGTCGAACGGGCTATCGCTGGAGCAGTGTGCGGCCGCCTCGACCAGTTCCTGCGGGGTCGACGGAATCTGCCCCGCTCCGAAGACGACGCCCAGGCGGTCAGGATCGATCCCGCCTCGCGCCAGCCGGGCCGACTGCATGGCCATCGCGGCCGCGGAGACGCCGAGCTGGATGTCGCGCGACATCACCTTCGCCATTTTCCGCTGGCGCAGGAACGGGCGCACGTCGAAATCGGCGATCTCGGCCGCAAGCTGAGACGGGACATCAAGTTGCGGAAACGAACGCAACGGGCCAATGGCCGACCGGCCCGCCATCAGGCTGGTCCAGAACGGCTCGAGGCCGATGCCGACGGGGGAGACCACGCCCAGACCGGTGATAACGACGCGGTGCCGGTTCGTGCTGGCTGCCCCCATTGGCGTAACCCGAGTTCCAGGCTGATTCCCACGGCCAACCGAGGCCGCCACGTCGACCAGACAAGTGCGGGGAAAACAGTCCGCCCCCGGTCAAACCACGACACCCGGCGAACTCGCCTCCATGATTGGAGATCGACCTCGCTTCGCATTCACTCGCAACCAATTGGCTCGTTTTGCGAATCAGCCCCGAACAGGAGCGACAGATGTGAGCTTTGATTACAGACCGCCACGCCTCGCCTGTCAAGAACCGACCGATTCAGGGCAGGATCAGCCCTGGGGATTGTTTCGCCCCCTCAGGCAGCTTGGCCAGTTCCATCTGGGTGAACTCGAACAGCTCCCGCGGCGTGATTTCCAGGTCCCGATTGCGGTCCGCCCCGCCGCGGTATCCCAGAGAAACCGCGTCAAGAAACGCATCGGCCTGCCCGTCAGTCGAGGGCAGGCCGGTCTGCCCCTTCAGGGAACTGACGAGAATCGCCAGTTTCTTCAGCGGAATTCCCCCCGCCTGACGGAGCCGGTCGACCATCTCCTGCGTTGACGGCTGCCGGGCCAGATCCTGGCCCTCTCCCCCCCGCGCACAATCGAGCAGCAGCAGCCGTTCTCGCGCGGGGCACTGATCGAGCCGGGTGAGTACTTCGCTAAGCGACACCCCCGTTTTGGGCAGGTCGTCCCAGTTCGCATTGCGCGGGGCGATCCAGACATCGTTGCCGTCCACATACGCATGTCCCGCGATGCAGACGACCAACTGGGTCAGGTTGGAAACCTTCGACAGGGTTTCATCGAACGCCGCCAGCCATTGCTCGCGGGTCGCATCAGCCACGACCCGCGACCGTTCCGGGTTGACGCCGTACCGCGAGATGAGCGTCCCTTCCAGGCGGCGACAGCTTTCCAGCGGCGTCGTCAGGCGGGACAGTCGCCGGTCGTCGTAGTTCTGGTTCGCGAACAGCAGCACCAGGCGGTCCTGTCGCTGGGGGCGGGTCGCATCGATCGCCATCGCCCGCCCACGATCCGACTCGATCGGCGCATAGATCGCATCGACCCGGTCGAATTTGCGGAAATCGGTGCCGACCGCTTCGACCTGTCCCAGAGTCAGGACGGTTTGCGGCGACACGGCGAGCGTAATGGGGCTGGTTCGCGCAATGTCGTCCGAGCGGACGATGATTTCCTCGGCCGATTCCGAAACCTCTTGAATCGCCCCACTGAGGCGGGTTCCGCGAACCGCATCAATCTGGCTGGCAATCAGGTCCAGTCGCAGCTTCAACCGGTCACCAACTTGCAGGTCGGCCGGGGAAAACGCCTGACTGTTCCCGACCGCCTCGCCATTGATCGTCACCTTGCAGTCTTCGGCCCAATCGACCACGGGGCCGGGTTCACCGGGCAAGCGTCCCGTCAGCGTGAGCCGCCGCTTGTCGCGATCGATCTCGGCCACATAGCCCACCAGTTCACGCGTGCGCAGGGCCTCCAGTCGAATCAGATCGCGAGCCAGTCTGCCTTCCGGGCCTTTGACATGCACCAGCGACAGTCGGTCCCCCTCGCGGAGCTCGGCGAGCGACGCCTGCTTCCCGTTGAGCACCAGCTTCGAGCGGGAAGTCACGGCAACCGTGACCGCTTCGGGGACGGTCGCCGTCTCGACGAGCACCACCAACTGTTTCTCCGGGACCGAAACCGTCTGAATCTTGCCCCGGCTTTCCACCGGTCGCTGCACCAGCAAGAGCCGCGTGTCCCCAGACTCGCGGAGTTCCACGAGATCGCCTTCTCGAATCTCCTTGAGCAGCACAAACTTCTCATCATTCAGGCGAATGCGTGGCTTTTCTCCGAGCGCCAGTTCCGACGGGACCCCCTCGACATCCTCAACGACGAGCACTCCCTCGGCGAGTTTGATTTCCCGAACCAGTCCCCGCGTCTCAACCACCTCGGCCTGTGGCCCCACCGGGGCCTGATCCGAGGGCAGAAACAGCATGGCAAGCGACATCAGCACGCTCGCCACGGCGGCGGCAATCAGCAGGGGGCGGTTTTTGTTCGCTTTCGGGGCCGATTCAGCCGCGGAATCAGCCTCGGTCGAAAGCTGGTGCAGACCAGTTTTGTTGTCGACCCCCAGATCGGTGAGCGCCTGGTCGGCCGTCTGGTACCGTTCCGCCGGATTTTTGGCGGTCAGCTTCTGAATGACGTGCGCAAGGTCGGCCGGCACTCCTTCCAGAACGCGGGCGATTTCGGGGAGACGGCGGTCGGGGGCGGCATGCCACATCATCCAGGCAATCTGACGATCGCGTCCAAACGCCCCGAGGCCGGGGAAGAGCGACTCAAAATTCTCGCCGCACATCAGCTCGTAGGCCGAGAATCCCAGTGAATAAAGGTCGCTGGCGGGGCCGACTTCGCCATAGTCGTCCGAGATCAGCTCGGGGGCCATGTACTTGGTGGTCCCTTTGAGCAGGCTGCCTTCTTCGTCGCTGACCCGCCGGGCGAGACCGAAATCCCCAATCTTGATCCGCTTGCGGCGGTCGATCATCAGGTTGCCGGGCTTGATATCGCCATGCAAAACACCGTGAGCATGCAGAAACTTCAGTGCCCGCAGACAGTGGGCGAGTGTCGAGCGCAACGATTCGAGATCGAGCGGTTTTTTACCGGCGATTTTCGACAAATTCGTCTGCATCAACTCCAGAATCAACCAGCCCCGTGGACGGACCAGATCGAAAATCGTCACGATATTGGGGTGCTGGAACGACGCCAGAAGCTGCGCTTCCTGCCAGTACCGGTCGAGTTGATGGGGGTCCTCCAGGTATTGGGCGTGAATCTGCTTGATGGCGACATCGCGACCGAGTTCGCGGTCGTGGCCGCGGTAGACGGTGGCGAAGCTGCCAGAGCCGATCTTTTCGAGGATTTGATACCGAGGATGTGGGTCCAAACCCGCCGCTCCCGTGGAATGCCGCCCGTTGGTCGGGGCGGCGTGAGGCTGCCCGTTGGTCGGGAAAATTGATCGATCGAGCATGATCCGCGACATGACGGCCTCACTTCAGACGGTGAAGGACTCCCATGTGCGGAAACGCATTATGCAGCAGCGGAACAACAGGGAAAAGGAGAAAGGCAGGCAGGATGGGGTCAAGCAGC
>JAIXZD010000268.1 GCA_027489895.1 Planctomycetaceae bacterium | reverse complement strand
GCGTTTGGTTTTTGGAAACGGGATCGTGCGACACGCCGCTGCCGAGCCGACAACATTTGTTCGGGCCTGACTCTCATTCCCACTTTTCGGCAGACGAATTTGCCCTATGTCGACCGCTGCGGACGCTCCCTGGCTGGAAGTGACGGCGTCGCGAGACTTTGTGCCGTGGCTGGCGCGGCACAACGTCAGCCTAGCCTTTTCGACCTATCAGGCGGGCAAGCTGTTCTTCCTCGGGCGGAACGCGGCGGGGACGCTCTCCGTCTTCGAGCGCACGTTCAACCGCTGCATGGGGCTGTTTGGCGACGGCCAGACACTGTGGATGAGTTCGCTGTTCCAACTGTGGCGGTTCGAGAACGTCCTCCGCCCCGGCGAACTCCACGAAGGCTACGACCGGCTGTTCGTCCCGCGCGTGGGATACACCACGGGCGACCTCGATATCCATGATGTCGTCTGCGATGCGAATGGCCGGATCGTGTTCGTTAACACGCGCCTCAACTGTCTGGCGACGATGGACGCGACGCATAGCTTCTCTCCCTTGTGGAAGCCGCCGCATATCTCGCGACTGGCGGCGGAAGACCGCTGTCATCTCAACGGGTTGGCGCTCCGCGACGGGCGGCCCGCCTACGTCACGCTCGTCGGCATGACCGATATCGCCGATGGCTGGCGTGACCGCCGCCGCGATGGAGGCTGCGTTCTGGAGGTTCCGTCCGGCCGGGTCGTCGCGTCAGGCCTGTCGATGCCGCACTCGCCGCGGTTTCACAATGGCCGCCTGTGGGTGCTCAACTCGGGGACCGGCGAGTTCGGCTCGATCGACCTCGAGACCGGAGCCTTCCGGCCGCTGGCGTTCTTGCCCGGCTACATGCGCGGACTTTGCTTCGTGGGCAACTACGCCATCATCGGGCTCTCGCGACCACGTCACGAGAAGACGTTCAGCGGACTGGCCCTCGACGACCGCCTGAAGGCCGAAGGGGTCGAGCCGCGCTGTGGGTTGGCGGTCATCGACCTGAAGACCGGTGACCAGGTGAACTGGGTCCAGATCGAAGGCCTTGTGAACGAACTGTACGACGTTGTTTCGCTGCCTGGCGCGACCCGTCCCATGGCGCTCGGCTTCGCCAACGACGACGTCAGCAGACTGCTCACGATTGGCACGCCCGGCGAACTGTAGTGTGTCTGAAATCGTATTCGGGGTGTGCCACTGTCTCCGCCAGATCCGCCGTTGCGTGACCCCACTCACTCTCGTGGGCCTGATTGACCGGGAACCCTTTCATGCCGTCGGCCGCGGACGAATCTCTCGACTACGACCTGCTGATCGTGCAGGTCTGTGAGTTCCTCGAAAACGGCGACGGAATCCACCGCTTTCACGGTCCCAGCCAAGCACTGGCCGCGTTGCCCGGCGTCTGTGTAATCGACATCGACCTCACGCATCGCCTGCTGCTGCCACTCGTCCATCAGTGCGACGTTCTGATTCTGGCCGGCTTCGACCCCGATCTGGCTCCGCTCCTTGAACTCCGCCGCCAACAGGGCCGGATCACCGTCTTCGAGGCCAACGACTTCTACGACGACGTGCACCCCTGGAACCCGCTGGCGACGCGCTGGTATGACCGCTCGATCCAGACGACGTTTCGGCAAGGCCTCCAGCAATGCGACGCCGTGCAGACGAGCATGCCCGAACTGGCCCGCCGCTGGAGGATAAAGACCTCACGTCCTGTCCGCGCATTCCCGAATCAGCTGATCGACATTCCGCCGCTCCGTCCCGCACGCACCGCGCCGCTCACTATCGGCTGGGGCGGTTCTCCGGGTCACTTCGCCGACTGGTATCAACTCGCCCCGCGACTTCAGGCCTGGCTCGACCGCCGCCCCGACGTTCACCTCGCCGTGATGAACGCCGAGTTCGCCCGCGATTTTTTGCGTTTGCCGCCGGAACGGTATCGGTTCGTGCCGTTCGGTTCGCTTCAGGACTATTTTGGCTTTCTCGACAGTCTCGATATCGGCCTCGCGCCGCTACTCCCCAGCGACTACAACCGCTGTCGCTCCGACGTGAAGTTTTTGGAGTATGCGTCCCGAGGTGTTGCCGGCATCTACGCCGACCTCGAACCGTACCGCGACGCCATTGTCCCCGGTGAGACCGGCCTGCTGTACCGCACGGAAGACGAACTGTTCGCGGGGCTGGATCGACTCGTCGACGACGCCACGTTTCGTGAATCCCTGCGCACCGCCGCTTACGACGATGTGGCGCGGAATCGTCGCTTGGTCGACCATGTCGGCGACCGGCTCGCCTTCTATCATGAGCTGCTCCCGGCGTGTCCTCGTGGCGGCACGTTGTCCCGTGAACTGCTCGCCGCCGCCGAGCGCCGAGGTCGGTACCTGCGGATGGTGTCAGGTCCGCGCGAACAACCGCTCATCCAGGCCCGTTCCGCCCCTGCTTCACCTCAGGGCGTGGCCTCCCTCGAACGACTCGTTCGCGAAGAACCGGGCTTCCTGCAAGCCGCGCAGACTCTCGGACAACAGTACAACGATCTGAAGCAATGGCGGGCCGCGATTGACTGTCTCGAACGCGCCCGCACCCTGTTCCCGGAAAGCGCCCGCACACAAGCTGAACTGGCCCGCGCCCGCTACCTGCTCGGCGAAGACGACCAGGCCCGCGCACTGCTACAGGCCGCAGTCCTGGCGAATCCCTGCCTCGCGCTCTCGTGGCAATACCTGCTGCGATTCCTCCGGTTCAAGCCCACTCCAGATGCCGCGCACTGGGCCGAACTCTGTCGCCTGCATCATCCGGAAAACTACGGCCTCGCTCTCCTCGGCACCCACCTCTATCCCCAGCCAGAATCTCTCCACCGACTGCGCGAAGTCATCCTCGACCACCGGCCACGACTACTCCCAGATGAACTCCCCGCCGCCACCGCAGTCTTCAGCGAAGCGATCCGCGAACACCT
>JAIXZD010000095.1 GCA_027489895.1 Planctomycetaceae bacterium | reverse complement strand
AGTTTTTGGCGTTGCGGGGGTCACCGCGGGTGTCGAGCCCACGATGGTTGCCCTCGTTCCATTACTGCTGGGGGGGACGGCGGCGATCTATGCGGTTTGGCGCGGGCGACGGTCGGCCTCACGGGCGACGAATAGCGACCTCCCCGCGCGGGGTCCGGCGCAGATCGTGGGTCGGGATGGACCGAGAGCAGCGGAGTCCCTGGGGGTCGTGCTGAAGGCCAACTACTTCTTTGCGGCTGGCGCTGCGTGCTTCTTCATCCTGTACCTGATCTGGCTGCTGCGGTTGGGCGGGAGTCCAGCCGATGCCATCCCTTTGGGGGTGATTGCCTGTTCGGCGCTGGTCGCGGCCGTGTCAGTGCAGTCGGCGGCCCGGACGCGAGTGGCGCGGACTATGCCGGCTGGCTCGAACGTCGGCGGAGGCGACTCGAACGGCTACTCGCCGCAGTCACCACCGCCGCTCCCGGCGCGATTCGCGAGAGCGGAGCGTGCTGACGTCGTGCGGGCGATCGGGCCGCGCTGGTCGGAGTTGTTTACCTCGCTGGCGGCGGCGTGTGTTTTGTCGGCCATGGTGTCGACGGGGCTGGCGCTGTTGCTGCCGGAATGGGATGCGGGCTGGCTGGCGCTGCGGGCGGAGCCTCAGGTGTTGTCGCTGGCGATTTCGACGGCGATTGCCGCGTCGCTACTACTGGCCGGGGTGTGGTGGCTGGAGCGTGTGCCGGGTCGGGTCCGCAAGCAGCGGACGCTGCTGGTGGTGCTGGGGCTGTTGGCAGGAGCAGTGGTGTTCCTGGTCGATGGGCTGCTGGGGGTTGGTCCTGCGTTTCCCGAGCCGGGCTATCCGGGGGCGATCATTGATCAACTGGGGCGGCACCGGCTCGTCGTCGAAAACCGGGCGACGCTGATCGGGATGATGCTGTACTTCGGGCTGCTGTTTGGAGCGCGAAGCTGGTGGGACGTGCTGTCGTACCGGCGGAAAGAACGGTTCGATTTCTGGAACGCTTTGGCGACCGTGGTGATCGCGTGTCTGGTGGTCTGGGTGATTCAGTTTCCGCCGACCCAGGCGTTCTTGTGGGGAGTGACGTTGGCGCTGGTGTTGCCGTTGGCGGCGGCGCGGAATGAGGCGCGTCGCGAAGTAAAAAGTAAAAAGTAAAAAGTAAAAAGTAAAAAGTAAAAAGTCAAAAGTCAAAAGTCAAAAGTCAAAAGTACGCAGGCGTGGTTTGGGTGCTGGTGCGGCGGGTGGGAGTGGGGTTGGAGGGGAGGGAGTCGGGATGTCGCCTGGGGATTTTCGACTGCTGGTGTCGGCGTGGCTGGTGCTGGTGACGGCGGTGGGGGGCGTGTGGCTGTGGCGGCGCTCGCGAGGGGCGGCGCGGCGTGTGGACGTTGACGTGGTGCGGACGGGTCGGATGGGGCGTTGGGGCTGGGGGCTGGTGGGCGGCCTGCTCTGTCTGCTCCTGGTGCTGAGCGTTTTTGGCGTCACGACGAAAGTCTCTCGTCAGGAAGCGACCATGGTTGAGGCGCAGGCACGGTCGGCGATGGAAGCCGAACGACGGGCGTTTGAGTCAGTGGTGGTCCCCCAGCGCATAGATCAGATTGCTCCGGTGATTCGACCGGCTGAACTGGGGCCAGAGCGACCGGCCAGTGCTGCCACGCCGGGACTTACGAATACGGTTCCCTTGGCACTAACGGCTCCGGTCGCACCACCGGAACCGGCCTATCTGTTTCGGCCTAGCGCCATTGTCCAGCAGCCACCGGCTGATCCGTTCGACGAGCCAACTGTCGTCACAGCGACGAGCCAGTGGTGGGCGACGAGTGACGATGCCTGTCGGCAGGCGTCGGCGGTGCTGGTGGAGCGACTGCTCGCGCTGCGAACCGCGGACGAGCGGGCGCTTCTGGCTCAGTCAGGACAGTGGCAGCAAAACGGCGCGTCGCTCGACTGGACGGGCGTGATTGAGGAGACGGTCAAGGACTTTGGGAATGATCTGCGGGCGAAGATGTACCGCGTCCATTTGAGGGTGACCTCTCAGGAGCGGTTTGTGGCCCTGCTGCGGGAGCGACTGGCCGAGGCGCGGGATCGATCGGTGGTGCGGTTGGCGGAAGGGGCGTTTGTGGGCGTGGTGGGCCTGTTTGTTGGGATGGGCTGGATGTTGCGGCGGTGGGAACGGTCGATGGATGGGTCCGCGAGCGCGGTTCCTGGTCAGTCATCGTGAGTGTGAGATCTTGGAAACCCGAAGCGTCAGCGAGGGACCCCGCGCTGACCGCAGGACACGGTTTCCCCGGAATCCGCGCGGGGTCCCTCGCTGACGCTTCGGGTTACCGTTGGGAATTCCTCCGTCGTCCGAAAAAATCACAGCCTCGTAGCGGAACGCGTGAGCGTTCCCTGGCGTCCTTCGCTGGTGAAACCAGGCGGGATCACGAACTCTTGGCGGCGCGTCAATTTCTGGTTCACGTTGGTTGAAGCAGGAAGAAATGCGTGGGGAGGTTGGGTGCTGGTGAGCCTTGGTGGGCAGTGCCCACCCTACGCTGCGGAAGAGTCGCGAGGCGGGGTGCGATTACTCCCTTTGGCGCTGGGGGGCGGGTACACTGGCACGCATGAACAGTGCATCCAGCCTCCACGAGATTCCTGCCGGCATGGTCGGCATGGGAATGATTTTTGACGAAACCTACCGCCCGTTTTTCGAGCGGGCTCAGGCCGAGCATGTCTGGGATCGGCGGTTCGGCGAGGTGGCCGTCCCGCTGGTCGCCGTCGCGACGCGGACCGGTTCGCGGGCCGAGCGGTATCGCCGGTCGGCCGGGGATCGCATCTATCCCTTTCACAGTTACACGGGTGACGATTCGATTCGCGACCTGGTGAAGTCGGGCGTCAAGGTGGCGTGTGTCGCAACGCCCGACAATCGGCATTTCGACGCGGCGAAGCAGGTGCTCGAGGCGGGGGTGCACCTGCTGATCGAGAAGCCGAGCGTGCTGTCGCTGGCGGAGCTGGATGAACTCGATCGGCTGGCCCGGAAGCACAACGTGCTCGCGAAGGTGGTCTATCACAAACTGCTGGACCCGGACCATAAGCGGCTGCGGACGCTGGTGGCCGATGGCGTGCTGTCGCATGTCAACAATGGCTACTGTTCGCTGCTGGAACCCAAAAGCATTTCGGGCGGGCAGTTCGCCGAGTGGATTACGGGACGGAACCCGGGCACGTATGTCGCGGTGCATTACATCAAGCTGATCGACTTCACGTTTGGCGGGCGGTTGATCTCGGTGACGGCGCGTGGTCAGCGGGGGTTGGTTGGTCCGGCCGATGGACCGACGTGGGACAGTTGCCAGATGCGACTGGTCTACCGGTATGACTCCGGCCGGGAAGCCGCGTTTGACATTCATACCTCGTGGGTGACGC
Organism: Planctomycetaceae bacterium; assembly: GCA_027489895.1. Classification (GTDB taxonomy): domain Bacteria; phylum Planctomycetota; class Planctomycetia; order Planctomycetales; family Planctomycetaceae; genus JAIXZD01. Next base: position 3,292 of record JAIXZD010000095.1, on the reverse strand, counting down.
CCGACAACTTTCCGGGATACGTCGAACAGGAAGTGCAGTTCCGGTTCGACAACGGAGTGTGGAACGGACATTCGCGGAAGCGGGGAATCGAACTGACGGTCGAGGGGAAGACGCCGATTACGATGAAGACGACGATCAACACGCACTACAACGGGGCAGGTCTAGAGCCGTGGGGCGAGCGGACGCAGCGGGGGTACGGCGTCGAAGTGATCGAGCGGTTCTTCCGCGAAGTGGCGATGGTCGAATTCGGTGGACCGGCGAGCGAACGCGCGGCGCGACTGGCGCAGGCGCGGGGCCTGCTCTACAACGACCTGGCGGCGGACCGGCAGACGGTGGCGGCGGTGCAGGCGCTGGAAGCGATTCTGGCCGATGCGGCGGTTGGTCGGGCCGATAGCGTGGTCCATGTGAACGCGGCCGAGGGGGGGTTGGTGCTGTATCGGGTCGGGGAAGGGAAGCCGGTGGTGCTGCATGAGGGCAGGGTGTAGGAGGGAATGCCGAATGCCTGAATGACTAATGCCTGAGCAGGGCGTTGGCGGGCGTGAGGACGTTTGTGATTCCGTCGCTCTGATGTTTTGAGTTTCCCCCACGGATGCGGTCTCAGTGTTTGCAAAGTGTCCCCCCAAAAATGTCACTCCCGCGGCTGGCGATCACGATGGGCGATGTCGCGGGGATTGGCCCTGAGACGATTGCTCGCACGTTGACGACGGGCGATCTGGCGGCGCGGTGCAGGCCGGTGGTGGTGGGCTGCCCTGAGGTTTTGCGGCGGGCGTTGGCGCTGGTGGGATCGAGCGCGGAGGTGGTGGAGGTCGCGGCGGCGGAAGAGTTCGCGGGTGAGAAGTCCGTGGGGGATGGCGCCCGTGACGGTCGGATTGTCTGCTGGAATCCGGCGACGGTGCGGGTGGATGATGTGCCGGCGGGGAAGGTGGCCGCGCGGGCGGGTCGGGCGGCGTATGACTGGCTGGTGGCGGCGACACGGGCGGCGTTGTCGAAGCAGATCGAGGCGATCGTCACCGCGCCGCTCAACAAGTATGCACTCCGTGCCGGGGGTGTTGATTTCCCTGGCCATACCGAGATTCTGGCCCACGAATGCGGCGTGCGTGACAGCGCGATGATGCTCTACCTGCCGCCGGGGATGGCGGTGCGGGCGGAGCAGGGGCTGGGGGTGGCGCATGTCACGCTGCATACGTCGATCGCGAGTGTGCCCGCACTGCTTTCGGTGGAGCGGATCGAGGCGACGATTGGCCTGTTGGCGCGGTTCATGACGCGGGTGATGGGGAAGGGGAGTGGGCGCGCGGTGCGGATCGGTGTCTGCGCGCTCAATCCGCATGCGGGTGAAGACGGGCTGTTTGGTGACGAGGAGGCGCGCTTGATCGCCCCAGCGGTCGCGCGGGCGGTTGGGACGGGAATCGACGCCCAGGGGCCATTTCCCGCCGACACGCTGTTGAAGCGGGCGTGCGACGGCGAGTTCGATGGCGTGGTGGCGATGTATCACGACCAGGGGCATATCGCGATCAAACTGGTCGCATTCAACCGGGCGGTCAATGTGACGCTGGGACTGCCGATCGTGCGGACCAGCCCGAGCCATGGAACGGCGTTCGATATCGCGTGGCAGGGACAAGCCGATGCGGGTGGGTTGGTGGCAGCGGCCGATGTGGCGCTACGGCTGGTGGGGTCGGATTGACGGCGCGGGGTGGGCGCTGCCCTACACGGCGGCCTGGAGGATGGCGTGTTCCGTGGCGGTTTCACGGGAGAATTCGGCGGTCAACTGGCCTTCCCGGAGGACGAGGATCCGGTCGCAGAGTGTGAGCAGTTCGGGCAGTTCGCTCGACGTGACGAGAACCGCGAGGCCTTGAGTGCAGAGGTCTCGAATCAGGGCGTAGAGTTCGGCCTTGGCACCGACATCGACGCCGCGGGTGGGGTCGTCGAGCAGCAGCACTTCGGGTTCGGTGAGCAGCCAGCGGCCGAGGATGCACTTCTGCTGGTTGCCGCCCGAGAGGCCGGTGATGGCCGCGTCGACGCTGGCGGTTTTCACGCCGAGGCGGGAGACCGTTTCGCCTGCGGTGCGACGCTCCTTCGCCTTGCGGATCATCCGGGCGGGGCCGCGCAGGTCGGCGAGCTGACAGAGCGTGATGTTCTCGCCAACGTCCATCCGTGAGAACAGCCCCAGGCGCTTGCGGTCTTCGGTGACGAGGGCGATTCCGGCATCAACCGCCTCTTGAGGATGGTTGAAGACGACAGGCCGTCCGTGCAGGCGGAGCTCGCCTTGAAATGGCTGGTCATTCGCGCCGAACAGGCATTCGAGCAGCTCGGTCCGACCGGCCCCCATGAGGCCCGCGATCCCCACGATTTCGCCTGTTCGCAGCGACAAGGAGATCTCTTTGAGTCGCCAGGCGCGGGCATGGCCCGGCCAGGGGAGTGACAGCCGGTCGACTTCGAGGACGACGCTGCCCGGGGATTGAGTGGGCCGTGTCGCGGACGGGTCGATCTCGCGGCCGACCATGAGGCGAGTAATCTCCGCGGGGCTGGTTTCGGAACGGTTGAGGGTTTGAATCCGCCGACCATCGCGTAGAACGGTGATGCGGTCGGCGAGGGCAAACACTTCGTCCATCTTGTGCGAGATGTAGAGGATCGTTTTGCCGCGCCGGCGCAGTTCGGCGATGACGCGGTACAGCCGGGCGACTTCGGACTCCGTCAGGGCGCTCGTCGGTTCATCCATGATGAGAACTTCGGCGTCGAGGAGCAGCGTCTTTGCGATCTCGACGAGCTGCTGATCGCCGATTCGCAGCGATCGGACGAGCGTGCGGGGGTCGAGGTCGCAGTCGAGTTCGCGGAGTTTCTCTCGCGCGGCGGCGTGCATGCGGCGCTCGTCGAGCAGACCCCAGCGGGTCAACTCGCGGCCGAGAAACAGGTTGGCGGCGATGGAGAGGTCGTCGACCAGATTCAGTTCCTGATGGATGATCGCGATGCCTGCGGCCTCCGCGTCGCGCGTGCCGTGGAAGCGGGTGGCGACGCCGCGAACACGGAGCTGTCCCTCGGGCTCGGTGTAGACGCCTGAGAGGATCTTCATGAGCGTGCTTTTGCCGGCCCCGTTCTCGCCGCAGATCGCATGGAGTTCCCCGGCACGGACATCGAACGAGACGCCATCAAGGGCAACGACACCAGGGAACCGCTGGGTGATCTGGTCGAACTCGAGCAGGGGAGGCGGGAGGGTGGACATGGAATGACCTGTGGCAATCGCAACACGACGGGAAGAATGGCGAGCGAACACGCCTGCCTTCGCGGAGACCCCGGT
>JAIXZD010000554.1 GCA_027489895.1 Planctomycetaceae bacterium | reverse complement strand
TCGCAAACCGCCTGCTCACCTGGCTGGGGGAGCGCGCGAGCGAGTCGCTCGCGGAGAGCGAACGCTGGAAAACCGCGGCCCCCTGGGTGCGGCTGGTCACCGAGCGACTGCGGCGCGGGCTGTCGTGGACGATTGCCGTCATCCTGCCGGTCGCCGTGGCGGCGGGACTGGGCTACCACGCCTGTGGGGGCGACATTCAAAACGATGTCTATCGACAACTCCGCCAGTTGACCTGGGACCAGCTCTCCGACATGGGCCTGGCGACGGCGGGGCTGGTCTGCCTGGTCGTGGCGACGCGGTACCTTTTGCGCGGCTTGCACCTGGGTCGATCACGCGTCGAAGCACGCGTCGCGCGATGGTTTGAGGATCGCGAGGAAGCACTGGTGCTGCCCCGCTCGATGACGCTGCTGGAATGGTATGGAGCGACCGCGACGGTTCTTGGCGCGATCTGGCTTGCGGGACAGGTCCTGTCGCTGCCGCCCATCACCGCGACCGCAGTGGGATTTCTGTTTCGACTCACGAGCATCGTCGTGGTGGCCCGGCTGCTGGTGCTGGGGTTTCAGGCGGCCACCCAACCGCTCATGCAACTGGGCAACCGACATCTCTCGCGGCCGATGTTCGTCCATTACTGGGAGCGTCTGGCGCGACTATTGCCCCTCACCCGCCGCTGCTTCGAATGGGCAGTGTATGGCACGGCCGCGACGCTCTGCATTCGCGAGCTGGGGTTCAATGAATGGATCGCCGCACATGCCGTCGGCGCGATCAAGTGCATTGGCCTGTTCTTCGGGGCACGGGTGCTGATCGAGCTGGGGGCCGTGCTGCTCAACGAGACGTTCGGTCTGTACGACGAACAGCCCCGGTCGGGTCAGCAAGGGCAGACGCTCGTGCCGCTGCTGCAATCGGCGTCGCAGTATGTCATTTACTTCGGCGCGTTTGTGATGGGACTCGATGCGTTTGGCGTCAATGCCACGCCGATTTTTGCGGCGATGGGAGTGGTGGGGCTGGCCGCCGGGCTGGGGGCGCAAAGTCTCGTCAACGATGTCGTCTCGGGGTTCTTCATCCTGTTCGAGGGGCAGTACCTTGTCGGCGATTATGTCCAGGTGGGAAGTGCGAAAGGGATTGTCGAGGCGGTCGCTGTGCGGCACACCCGGATCCGCGACGAGCAGGGCAAGCTGTACATCATTCCCAATGGCAGCGTGAAGGAAGTGATCAACTACTCGAAGGGGTTCGTCAACGCGATTGTGGAGCTCAAGGTTCCCGCACGGAGCGATGTCGAGGCGGTGATGCGGGCGATGACGGAGGTCGGCCAGCGACTGCGGGCGACTCGTTCCGAGGTTCTGGGCGAGACGGTCGTGCAGGGCGTCGTCGAGTTCAACTTGAGTGATCTGACGGTACGGGCCGTGACCAAGGTCCGTCCCGGCACCCATGGCACGATTCAAAACGAGTTCCGCCGACAGTTGCGGGAGCAGTTGTGCGAACAGTCCAGCGGACTGCTTCTGGGTGACACATCCCGCGCGGCGTGAGCGAATTGGAGATCACGCCAAGCGCTGGGCGAGCGGGGCATCCGATTCGCTGAGTGTCAGCAGCAGCCGGGCGAGCGTGAGCAGTCCATCGCAGGCGGTCGTGATCGGCGCGAACTCCGGGTCGGGGTAGGGGTGATCGAACAGGATCGCGTGGTGACCGGCCGGGGCGTCGAGTGGCTGTCCCCCGAGGAAGCGGGCGAGCTGGCGGGGTTCGACGGGCGTCCCCTCGGCCGTGAAGAGCGAAACGCGGAACCCGTCTTCGTGGACGAACAGGCCGAAATCGGCTGCGTGGGATCGCACCGCGTCCTGCAGGCGGACGACATCGAGATCGCCTGCGTTTTCAAAATCGATCGGGCGGGGGCCACAGTCGAGCCAGTCGACGCGGACGGCTCTCGTGGCGAGCAGCGTCTCGGCCAGCCGGCGCTGCGGCACCGAGGGAATTCCGAGAACGAGTTTCAGCGGCCTAAGCCCATGAAACAGGTCGGCCAGGGCGGCGAGGTATTGGGCCGATTCCTGACGGAGTGGGGTGAGATCGCCCGCTGGAGCCGAGCCTTCGGGCATCGTGGTTGGTTCGGGCTGCGACGCGGTCCGTGTCGCGAGACCAGTCAAGTCGGGCCAGCCGCGGGAGCCGGTCCACGGGAGCGGGCCTGGGGTGGTGACATCGAGGCCATTCCACGCGGCGTCGCAACCCGCACCCGTCAGGTAGACCACGGCCTGGGCACGGTGCCGACTGAGTGCGAACCAGGCGACCGGTTGCGGGACGAGACCCAGATCGTGGACGTGGCAACCGGTCCGTCGCAAGCCGGGGGCGAGGCCGGCGTAGAGATCGGGTGAGGAGGGACGGCTGTCGTGGGCGATGAGGACCAGCGGGGGCCGGCCGGGAGATTCGACCTGCAGCCGTGCGGCGATGCGGGCGGCCCAGAGAGTGATCTCCGCACGGGTCAGATCGTTGAGGTAGCGCCCACGCAGCCCGGCCCCTATCACCTGCGGGCCGGGCCGGGCTGATTCGAGTTGCGCGGAATCGAAGGGGATTGAATCACTCGGAGCGGAATCGCGGCGAGGGTCGTCGTGGCGGTGGACGCAGAGGCGGCAGGCCTCGTAACCCGAGGCGAGCCGGGCGAGGTGAACGGCCCGGTTGATCGCGTAGGATTCTCCAGGACAGCGATACTCCGGCCCCGCTCGCGCGGCGAGCAGTGCGGCCAGATCGCGACTCGTGGGTCCGGGTGTCGACATCGCCAGTCGGCCTGTCAGGGAAGCGGGGCAAATTCGCGTCGAGACTCAGGGTGGAGCGTACTGCCGTTCGGGTCAATGCCGATCGCGGTGGTTCATTGTTCACCACCAAGGCACGAAGGCACCAAGGGGCTGGTTAGCGATGGGGACGTAGAACCGGTGAGGCTCTCTCACCACCAAGACACCAAGAGCACGAAGGAAAGGCAGGTTCAAGGGCGGGTGAGTCGGGCCGCGTGGCTGGGACCATCGCTGAAGTTTTTTGGGCGGGGGACTTCGAGTTGCGGGGAGCGACGTTTATCAGCACGAGGGCACCACGGTTGAGCGGGGAAAGTCCCTGTCGTCAGGTACGTTTTCAGACCGGCGAGCTGACCCTGTCATATCTTGCTGCCTTTCCTTGGTGTCTTTGTGCCTTGGTGGTCAATGAGCCCCCCACGGTGATCCCCGGGTGGAGAATCGCAGGGGCAACCAGGCGAATTCCGTTACAATGGATGATCGTCACTGTGTTGTTGGGGGGAATGGGTCGTGCTGTCGGAACTGCCGAAAGATCCACGCGAGCGGGTGAAAGAGTTTCCCCATGCTCCGGGGGTGTATCTGATGAAGGATCGCCTCGGGCGGGTCCTCTACATCGGCAAGGCGGTCGACCTGCGCAATCGGGCCTCCAGCTATTTCAACCGGCAGGCGGCCGAAGACCCCCGCACGGCCGAACTCGTCCCGCAGATTGCCGACCTCGATTACATCCAGTGCGACAGCGAGGTCGATGCCCTGCTGATGGAATCGCGGCTGGTGAAAGACATCCAGCCGCCGTTCAATTCCGACCTCAAAGACGACAAGACATTTCCCTATCTGCAGATCACCACGCGTGAAGACTTTCCACGCGTCGAGTTCACCCGCAAGCCCGACAAAGGGGCCAAACTGTACGGCCCCTTCACCAGCGCCTCGAAGTTGCGGGGGGCGATCAATGTCCTGCAGAAGGTGTTCAAATTTCGCACCTGCACGCTCGACATTGAAGAGGGCGATGAGAAGTGGCGCTGGTTCCGCCCCTGCCTGCTGCATGGCATCCGGCAGTGCACCGCCCCCTGCAATCTGCGGATCAGTCGCGAAGACTACCGCCGCGATATCGAGCGGCTGAAGCTGTTTCTCGATGGCAAGAAGACCGACCTCGTCGACGAGATGCAGGCGGAAATGAAAGCGGCCGCGAAGGCCCTGCAGTTCGAAAAGGCCGCCCGGCTGCGCGATCAGTTGACCGCCCTCGAAAACCTGTCGCAGCGTGGCAACCTCGAAGACCATGTCCAGCCCGAGGTGTTCCAGATCGACCCGAAGAAGGGTTTGGCGGGTCTCAAGAAAGTCTTCAATCTGCCCGAACTGCCGCGGCGGATCGAAGGGGTGGATATCGCCCATCTGTCAGGCGGCGAGACCGTCGCGAGCCTGGTGCAGTTCATCGATGGCCTGCCGTTCAAGCATGGCTACAAGCGGTTCCGGATTCGGACGGTGGACGGGATCGACGACTTCGCGTCGATCCGGGAAGTGGTCTGCCGCCGGTTGAAGCGACTGCAGGACGATGGCGACGCCTTCCCGGACCTGTTGCTGATTGACGGGGGAAAAGGTCAGCTCAGCTCGGCCATGGAAGGCTTGCGCAGTTTGGGGATCACGCCGCCATTCACGCTGTCGCTGGCCAAGCGCGAGGAAGAGGTGTTCCTGCCGGGAGAATCGGAACCATACCGGCTCAGCCGACACTCGTACGCGCTGCGGTTGCTGCAGTACGTCCGCGACGAAGCCCACCGCTTCGCCCAGCACTACCACCACATCCTGACCCGGAAACGACATCTGGGCGAGTAGCTATTCCGGGGAAGCCAACCCCAACCATTCAACGCACAACAACCAAACCGCCGTAGGGTGGGCACTGAGGCTGTGATTCAATCTGTAGCCCGACGCGTCAGCGAGGGCGCACGTGAACCAGCGATCATTTCACGCGGAAAACGCGGCCTTTTTTCGTGCTTTTCGGCGCTGGCACGCACTTCCC
>JAIXZD010000142.1 GCA_027489895.1 Planctomycetaceae bacterium | reverse complement strand
GCCTCTTTCAGCGCCAGCCGCAGGTCGTCGCAGAGACTGCGCTGCTGGACGAGTTCATCAACCGCATCGAGCCGACGGTCGATGCTGGGCACATGGGTGAGCGGGTTCGACAACCATTCGGCCAGCAGCCGGGCGCCCATCGGGGTGACGGTTTCATCGAGCACGGCGAGCAGGCTGCCCTCGCGGCGGCCATCGCGCAGCGACTGCGTCAGTTCGAGGCTGCGGCGGGTTGCCTCGTCGATCAGGAGCGTCGTGCCCCGCTGGTATGGCTCGAGTGAGGTGATGTGGGGCAGCGCACTTTTCTGCGTCTCTCGGACATACTCGATCAGCGTGCCAGCGGCGATCACGCCGGGCGAGTCGTCGCTGTCCCAGCCAAACCCTTCGAGGGACTGCGTCTGAAAATGATCGAGGAGCAGCCGGCGGCAGTTGTTGGGTGAAAAACACCAGGCGGGACGGGGCGTGACGGTGATGCGGTGATTGGCGGGGAGCAGCGCCTCGCGACTGGCCGGGGTGAGGTGCTGATCGACGAGCAGTTCAGCCGGCCCGAGTCGCGACAGTTCATCGGGCAAGAGCGACAGCGGCACATCGGTTGCTTGGAATCGCCCGGTCGACAGTTCGAGCCAGGCGAGGCCCGCCTGCTGCTTGACCAGTACGATCGCCGCGAGAAAGTTGCTCGACCGCGGATCGAGGAGTGCGTCTTCCGTTAGCGTGCCGGGGGTGACGACGCGCGTCACATCGCGCTTGATCAGCCCTTTCGCCTGCGACGCATCTTCGAGTTGTTCGCAGATCGCCGCGCGATGTCCCGACTGCACGATCTTGGCGAGATAGGCATCGAGCTGGTGGTAGGGGAACCCGGCCATCGGGATCGGGTTGGCGGCCCCTTTGTCCCGGCTGGTCAGCGTCAGACCCAGCAGCCGGGCGGCGATCTCGGCGTCGGCGTAAAACAGCTCGTAGAAGTCGCCAATCCGGCAGAGCAGGATCGTGTCGGGATACTGGGCTTTCAGTTCCAGATACCGCTGCATCGCGGGTGACGCCTTGGCCCCGTCCGTCGCCACGCTTCGCTCCTTCCCGCACGAGGATGATCTCTGTTTTGATTCACACCGTCAGGATTTTATCTTCGTGTGCCACTGGCTTAGCCAGTGCCGTGGTTGCGTGATCCAAATCGCACTGGCAAAGCCAGTGGCACACAACTCGTACGTCTTGCCTGGACAGAGCACGAGTCTGAATTGGCACCACGGCAAAAACTACTTCTTGATGGTTGGCATCTTTTCGGGGAACAGCGTGCTCACGCTCGTGCGGTCGTGGACCGATTGAATCGCCTGGGCGAACAGCGGCGCGACGCTGACCACTTCGAGGTTCGATGGCAGCGTTTCGGGCCGGGCCTCGATCGTGTCGGTCATGAACATCTTCTTGATCCGGCTCTGTTCGATCCGCTGGGCGGCGCCCCGCGAGAGCACGCCGTGCGAGACGGCGGCGTAGATATCGAGCGCGCCACGCTGCTTCAGGATATCGGCCATGGCGATCAGCGTGCCGCCGGTGATCGTGAAATCGTCGACCAGCAGCACATTCTTGCCCCGCACATCGCCAATCACTTCGAGGGCGACGACCGTCTCATCGTGGCCGGTCCGGGCCTTGTTCCCAATGACCACGGGCTTGCCCAACAGCGATGCGAACGAGGCCGCATCCTTGGCGAAGCCGATATCGGGCGAGCAGACGACGAGGTCCGGAATGTTCAGCGCGCGAATGTGCTCGCAGAGGACGTGCCGTCCGTACATGTGATCGACGGGAATGCGGAAGAAGCCCTGAATCTGCGGGCTGTGCAGGTCCATGGTGAGCACCCGGTCGCAGCCGGCCACTTCCAGGGCATCGGCACAGACGCGGGCTCGAATCGAAACGCGTGGCTCGTCCTTTTTATCGCCCTTGGAGTAGCTGAAGAACGGGATGACCGCCGTCACCTGCTGGGCGCTCGCCCGCTTCAGCGCGTCGATCCAAAACAGCAGCTCCATGAAATTGTCGTTGACGGGGTAATGAATCCCCTGGATCACGAACACGTCCTTGCCGCGGACATTCGCCAGCACGCGGACGAAGACGTTTCCTTCGCTGAAGTACTGGGCCTCGGCCGGGCAGAGGCGAACATGCAGCGCGTCGGCGATGGATTGGGCCAGTTTCGGGTTGCCCGACCCGGCAATGATCGTCAGGTCGCCCATGGGCGACTGAAACGCGAGTGGACGCGGCCCGTCGAGCGAACTCTCCAGCGAATTGTCCTGCGACATCAAACCCTGCCCGTTCTCGAGGGAAACCGACATCGAGCCGGCCGCCCTGCCAGACCCCTGTGCGCGTTCCCAAAGCCTGCTGTCTGCAGCAGTGAATTGCCTGAGACGAGGCCGCCCCGGCAGAAACCACATGATACCGGCCCGGAACCGCCCCACAAGCGCCGTCTGGAACGCCGGGTCGAACCGGCGGCAGGCGGTGATCCTCCGGCCAAAAAATGCGGTATCTCAAGCAAAGTCCGCCGAGTCATTTCGCCAGGTCTCTCGGTAGCGGAAGCCGTTAGGCTTCCTCAGTCCTGCAATTGCCCTGCGAAAACTGGCCACCCTTCTGCGGTTCGATGTGGAACCGTGTTGTTTTTTCACTGTTTTCCGGGTTGGTTGCGGGCGGGAGCTGGCTCGCCTCCGGGCGCTGACGCTTCCGGATCCCTTCTTTTTTGACGATTGCCTGGGGCTTTGCGGCTGGACAGATTGTCGCGTGCGCCGGGTCACAAGTTTTGGAACTCTCACGAGTTCCGCTACGATCTTCCGATACGCCCCCAGTCTTCCCACGAGCCGCGCTTCAGGCGTTGTCTCCCTCAGGATGCCCCGAGATGACCGTCACCACCCCCGCGACTGTTCGGCCGACTGTGCCTGGAATTTCCGGCCGGTGGGTCGTTCTTTCGCTGGGGCTGCTCGGTCTGGCCTCGGCCATCGGTGTCTACATCTTCTGGACGTTGCATTTCGCGCCGTTTGTCCCACTGCAACAGGCCCTG
>JAIXZD010000168.1 GCA_027489895.1 Planctomycetaceae bacterium | reverse complement strand
TAACTCATAGACCACCTCCATGGTCCAACCCGTGCCGTCGACATCAAGCCCTTTGAACCTGCCTTTCCTTCGTGCTCTTGGTGCCTTGGTGGTAAACGCAAGCGTCCCCCCCTGGGGTCGCTAGGCTTCGGGGGCGTCTGTCTCGGCGGCGGGGGAACTCTCATGAGTTCCACGACATCGCCCTGGTGTGGTTTGCGCTAGGCATCGCTGCGGGTGAAGCGGCGGGCCTTCAGCTCGAAGCGGGGCAGGCTGCCTGAAGCCGCGAGTGTAATCTCGGGGACGAAGTTCCAGCGGGCCTTGATCTCCCCCGAGATCGCGGCCGCGAGACTCTCGGGAGCGGTCTCCTGCGGCACGCATTCAAGGACGATGCGGACCTGGTCCATCTGCCGCCCGCGGATCAGTTCGATCCGGAACTCGGCCACGCCCGGGAACGTCCGGACGACATCTTCGAGAGCCGCGGGATACAGGTTGTTGCCGCGAATCGTGAGCATCTCATCGACTCGCCCGAGGATGCCGCCAGCCAGTCTGACGAGCGGCACACGAACCCAGCGGCCCTCCACGCGGACAGGCAGCGCTTCGCGAGAAAGCGTCGCCCGCACGCGATCACCGGTTCGATAGCGGAAGAGCGGGCTGCCGGTGCGGCCGAAGTTGGTGATGACGAGTTCCCCTTCCTCGCCCTCGGCCACGGGAGCGAACGTGACGGGGTCGAGAATCTCGACGAGGCATTCGCTTTCCAGCAGGCACAACCCCCCCGCATCGCGGGGCGACTCCATCGCCAACGGGCCAACTTCGGTCATGCCCCAATGGTCGACAACGGTCGCGCCCCATTCCCGCTCGATCCGGGCGCGCGTCGCAGGGACGTTCCCCCCCGCCTCGCCCGCGACGAGCAGCCGACGGACCCCCAGCGTGGCCAGATCGATGCCAGTGTCCCGGGCGACTTCCGCGAGCCGCAGTGCATACGTCGGCGTGCAGCAGACGATCGTGGCACCGTTATCGGAGAGAAACCGCAGCCTCGCTTCGCTGCTCATTCCGCCGCCGGGCAGGCAGAGGTTGCCGAGTCGATTCGCCCCTTCAAACCCGGCCCAGAAGCCCAGAAACGGACCGAACGAAAACGGGAAAAAGAGCCGGTCCGTAGGACCAAGCTCCATGATCGCGAACAACTGCTCCCAGCAGCCGAGCATCCAGTTCCAACTGGCCGGGGTATCCAGCCAGCGGAGCGGCTGCCCGGTCGTCCCGGAGGTCTGATGCAGCCGCGAGTAGCTCGCGACCGGTGAGGTCAGATTCGAACCGTAAGGCGGATAGGCGGTGTGATCGGCAACCAAATCGGCCTTGGTGAGCGGGACGAGTTTACGGAACTCGCCGGGGTCGCCCAGGCACGCCGGATCGACCTGGCAGGCCGCGAACCGGTCCGCCCAGAAGCGGTTGGCAGGAATCACTTCGCTGGCCAACTGGGTGATGCGCCGCTGCTGCCAGCGCGTCAGTTCCTCGCGGGAGATCTCAGGTGCGTTCAACGCATCATCGAAGGGGTGATCAACCACCAAGGCACCAACGGTGGGGGAATGGGGTCGAACTGGAGAGGCTCGTTAACCACCAAGTCACAAAGGCACGAAGGAAAGACAGGTTCAAGGGCCGGTGATGACAGCAGAGCGGCCTGGACCAACCCGCGGGTGGAGTTGTTTTGATTCTCCAAGAGGTTGACTGCCAGCGAGAATCGGTCTGCCTCCGGGCGCTAACGCTTCCGGCTCCCCTCGCCCGCCGATTTCAAAGCCACCGACCCCTGAAAGGGTCGGCTCGCCTGATTTGACGCTCGACCTGAGTCTTTCCACTTTTGACTTTTTACTTTTGCCTTTTGACTTTGCGGGCGAGCAGCCCGCTTCGTGCCTTGGTGGTTCCTTCAAATCACCCTACACCGCACCCGCGCGGGCGTCGCGGCCGAGGAGCTGCGGGTTGCTGGGCAGGTCGCTGTAGCCCATCAGGAATTTGTCGACACCGACAGCCGCTTCGCGGCCTTCCCAGATCGCCCACACGATGAGCGACTGACCGCGACGGGCATCGCCCGCGGCGAACACACCCGGCACGTTCGTCATGTAGTCGTCGTTGGCGATCACCTTTTCGATGCCCGCCGTCTTCTCAACGCCTAGTTGCGTCAGCAGGTCGCTATAGCCGGTCCCGGTGAAGCCCATCGCCAGCAACACGAGGTCGGCCTCGATCTGGAACTCCGACCCGGCCAGCTTGCGATAGTTCGTCCGGCCGTTCTCGTGGTACCACTCGAGCCGGGCACAGTTGAGGTGCGTCACATGGCCATCCTTGCCGCTGAACGATTCGGTGACGACGCTCCAGTCGCGCTGCCCGCCTTCTTCATGAGCGCTCGAGGTTCGCAGAATCGTGGGCCAGTAGGGCCAGGGCATCGATTCGTTCCGGCCTTCCGGAGGCTTGGGCAGCAGTTCGAGCTGGACGACCGCATCGCATTTGTGACGATGCACGGTTCCCAGGCAGTCGGCCCCGGTATCGCCCCCGCCGATGATGACGACCTTCTTCCCGCGGGCCGGTTCGTAACCCGTGACCGCATCGCCGTGACATTTCTTGTTCTGCGGCGTGAGGAAGTCCATCGCGTATTCGACGCCCTTCAGCTCCCGGCCGGGAATCGGCAGGTCGCGCGGCGCGGTCGCGCCGCCACACAGGACGATCGCGTCGAAGTTGTCCTGCAGTTCTTTCACCGACACGTTGACGCCGACATCGGCATTCGTCCGGAAGACGATCCCTTCCTCGGCCAGTTGTTGGAGCCGACGGTCGAGGACCGCCTTCTCCATCTTAAATTCGGGGATGCCATACCGCAGCAGGCCACCAATCCGGTCGGCCCGTTCAAACACGGTGACTTCGTGCCCGGCGCGATTGAGCTGCTGGGCGCAGGCGAGACCGGCTGGTCCTGAGCCAACGATCGCGACCTTCTTTCCGGTGCGACGCTCCGGAGGCTCGGCGACAACCCAACCTTCGGCGAAGGCGCGGTCGATGATCGAGTTCTCGATGTTTTTGATCGTGACCGGGGGCTCGTTGATGCCCAGGACGCAGGCTTCTTCGCACGGCGCGGGGCAGAGGCGGCCGGTGAACTCGGGGAAGTTGTTGGTCGAGTGGAGCCGACGAATCGCTTCCTGCCAGTTCTGGCGGTAGACGAGGTCGTTCCAGTCGGGAATGAGGTTTCCCAGCGGGCAGCCGGTGTGACAGAACGGCACGCCGCAGTCCATGCACCGCGCGCCCTGCTCGACGAGCTTGAGCTCGGGGAATGGCTTGTAGACTTCTTTCCAGTCTTCCAGCCGTTCGCCAACATCCCGCCGCTTCGGCGTTTCGCGACCAAACTTCAGAAACCCGTCCACCTGACCCATGACTGCACCCTTCGTCACTGTAGGGTGGGCACTGCCCACCATTGCTCACCAACAACCCATCAATGTCCACCAAAAACACGGGTCAGGCTCGCCTGACACCATCACTTTTGACTTTTTCCTTTTGACTTTTGACTTGCTCCGTTCTGACGCAACCGCTCACCACTCGATGAACGGAGCCTTACGATCCGGCCCCGGCCAGTGCCCCTTCTTTGGAACCCGCCGCCTTCTTCTGGGCTTCCATCACCCGGCGGTAGTCCTTCGGGTAGACCTTCACGAATTTGGGCTGCATCGCATCCCAGTGCGTGAGCACCTGCTCCGCCTTGACCGATCCGGTCCACTGTTTGTGTTTGGCCAGCAGCGACTTGACCAGCTC
>JAIXZD010000519.1 GCA_027489895.1 Planctomycetaceae bacterium | reverse complement strand
CATCAGGATTTTCCCCCGGAAAGCGCCGCCATTTTCAGCCGGGCTTCTTATGGGGACAGATTCGAGGAAAGGGGCGAACAGTGGCCGTGTGCGGACACAAGGCACGCGAACTCTCCCCACAGTGTTTGACGCAGCCTTGGATCGTCCCGTGGCAATCGGTGACGGAGTCAATGGGGGAACATTTCCATGCAAGTGGGTATCCTCTTCGAGTTGCTCACGGTTCCCCGGTTGGGCTGCCGTGCCGTGCTTCGATTTCCTGCCCCAGTTCTTCGTCATGAATTCCGCCCACCAAGCCGCTGGAACGCCGCCCGATGGGGCCGACGATCCACTCCGCACGGTGACCGGGCCGCTTGGTTCGGGGATGGATGTGTCTGGGATGGACGCGGTTCGGGCGGCCACCGAGTCGGTCACCGTAGCGAGTGTTCCCACGGCACAGGTCGCGGCGGCGGACGGGGAGTCTGCCCCAGCGTCTGTGCGAATTGGCCGGTACCGCATCGAGCGGGAACTCGGCAAAGGGGGGTATGGGCTGGTCTACCTGGCGTGGGATGAACAACTCGAACGGCAAGTGGCGATCAAAGTGCCACACCGCAAACTGGTTGAAGACACTCGCGCTGCCGACAGATACCTGACCGAAGCCCGCACCGTTGCCCGGCTCGATCATCCGCATATTGTGCCCGTCTATGATGTCGGGCAGACCGAACAGTTTCCGTGCTACGTGGTGTCGAAGTTCGTCGATGGCTGCGATCTGGCGGGCAAGCTGAAGCAGTCGCGGTTCTCTCAGTATGAAGCGGTCGGGCTGGTGGCGATGGTGGCCGAAGCACTGCACCACGCCCACAAGCAGGGGCTGGTGCACCGGGACATCAAGCCTGGAAACATTCTGCTCGACCAATCGAACACGCCATACGTAGCCGACTTCGGCCTCGCGCTGCGGGACCGGGATGTGGGGAAGGGACACGGCTATGTCGGGACCCCTGCGTACATGAGCCCGGAACAGGCCCGCGGTGAAGGCCACCGTGTCGACGGGCGGAGCGATGTGTTCAGCCTGGGGGTGGTGTACTACGAACTGCTGACCGGAAGACGCCCCTTCAAGGGCGAGACGCAAATGGCTCTCCTCGAACAGGTCGCCAGCGCCGAACCGCGTCCCCCCCGGCAGGTCGATGACAACATCCCGCGCGAACTCGACCGCATCTGCCTGAAGGCACTTTCGAAGCGAGCATCCGACCGCTATTCAACCGCGCTCGACTTCGCGGAGGACCTGCGACACTGGCTGGCGAACCCGCATCATCGAAGGGGGACGATTCCCTTCTTCGGTCCAACCGAGGGCGATCCGGTGACGCCCACGCCGCTCGGGCGAACGTCCACCGGCGGCGGGGACGTGGTCCTCCATTGTGCTGATTCCGACATGGCGACGGCCAGGCGGCTGGGTCAACTGCTGGAAGGCCGAGGGATACGGGTGGGGATGGCCCCGCGCGACCTCTCGACGGGAATGAACTCGGGCGAGGCGATCCTGCGAGGCATCGAGACCAGTTCCGCCTGCGTGGTACTGCTCTCTGGTGCCTCGGTCGGTTCACCGCAGGTCGTCAATGCCGTCGAACGCGCCCTCAGCCAGCAGAAACGGCTGATTCTCGTTCGGCTTGAGGAGGTTGCACCTGGCCCGATTCTCGAACGGCTCCTATCAACGGCGGAGCGGATCGACGCCTGGCAATTGTCGCTGGAAGGCGTGGTGGAACGGTTGCTGCCGTTGTTGGGAGCGGATAGCCCAGCGTCTTCCCTGACGGTTCTTCCCTCGGCGAGTTCGCTCGCCGTCTCTGCCGGGTCGGCATCACAGAAGCAGATATCACCGACTTCGGTCGTTCCTGCCGGTACCGAAGCAGTCGCGCAACGCGATTCCGATAGCCGCCCCCTGAAGGTCATCCCCAAGGGCCTGCGATCGTTTGACGCTCGCGACGCGGACTTTTTTCTGGAGCTGTTGCCAGGGCCGCGTGACCGGGACGGGCTACCCGACACACTGCGGTTCTGGAAGTCCCGCATCGAGGAGGTCGATCCCGACGAGACGTTCGCGGTTGGTCTGATCTATGGTCCTTCCGGTTGCGGAAAATCCTCGCTGATGAAGGCTGGGCTGCTGCCCCGGTTATCATCCGACGTTTTGACTGTGTTTGTGGAAGCGACCGCGGACGACACCGAGGCTCGGCTGCTCAACGGCCTGCACAAGCGCTGTCCACAACTGGCGAGTCGCCCCGCATCTGCGTCCGCGAGCGCGCCGCAAGCTCTGGTGGAAACAGTCGCGTCGCTCAGGCAGGGAGTTGGAATTCCAGCCGGTAAGAAGGTGCTGATTGTGCTCGACCAGTTCGAGCAGTGGCTGCACGCCAGGAAAGACGAATCTGACTCCGAGTTAGTCCTGGCACTTCGGCAGTGCGACGGGACTCGGGTGCAATGCGTGGTGATGGTTCGGGACGATTTCTGGTTGGCTGTGAGTCGCTTCTTTCGCGAACTCGAGGTGCGGCTGGTCGAAGGAGAGAACTGCGCTCTCGTGGATCTGTTCGACCTCGACCATGCGCGGCGGGTGCTTACAGCGTTCGGGCGGGCGTTTGGACGAATACCCGAAGTCCCGGGAAGCGCACCAGCAGCCGACCATGCCGCGTTCGTCGATCAGGCGGTGGCAGGGCTCGCGCAAGAGTCGAAGGTGATTTCGGTGCGGCTGTCGCTGTTTGCAGAGATGATGAAAGGAAAGCCCTGGACGCCGGCGTCGCTTAAGGCGATGGGAGGGACCGAGGGAGTCGGTGTCGCGTTTCTGGAAGAGACATTCTCGGCCGGCAGCGCTCCCCCCGAGCACCGCTACCATCAGCAAGCGGCCCGCGCGGTGTTGAAATCGCTGCTCCCCGAGGCGGGGACCGATATCAAGGGGCACATGCGCTCCCGTGACGCTCTTTTGATGGCCTCTGGCTACGCCAAGCGGCCCAAGGATTTCGACGACCTGATCCGGCTTCTCGACGCCGACATCCGGCTGATCTCTCCAACCGATGCGGATGGGAAGGCCGGAACGGAGGGGAGCCCCTTTGACGGCGTGGCGACAGGTTTCGCCGGGTTGCGTCACTATCAACTGACGCACGACTATCTCGTCCCCGCACTACGGGACTGGTTGACTCGGAAACAGCGAGAGACTCGGCGCGGCCGCGCCGAACTGTTGCTGGCCGAACGGGCGGCGACCTGGTCGGCTAGCCCGAACAAGCGACAACTGCCCGGATGGCACGAGGACCTGGGAATTCGTCTGTTTACGAGGCGATCGAGTCATACGGAAACTGAACGGCGGATGTTGCGAGCGTCGGGCTGGTATCATGCGACCCGCTGGGGTTTGGGTTTGGGCGTGGCCCTGGTGATCGGGCTGTCTGTCGAGCGGTTCGTCGCGGCCCAGCGATTGGAGAACGACCGCAAGCGGGCGACGTCTCTGGTGGACGCGGTGCTGACCGCCCCGCCCGATGCGGTCCCGTTTGCCATCGAGAATCTGCGACCGCTGCAGGCGCTCGCCGAGCCGCTGTTGCGGGAAGGAATCGGTGACCAGGCCAGGCCACCGGTGCAGCGGCTGCATGCCGCATTGGCGCTGGCGGACTATGGCCACGTCGCGGCTGAAGCCTTGGTGGACGGCGTGGAGGTGGCGGGGGACGGGCAATGTCGATCTATATTGACGGCTCTGGCGAAGTCGCCGCCTGCGGCGCTAGCAGCGCTTGATCGAGGTTTCAGCGCGACCAGTCCAGATGTCGGCGGCATTGTCCGCTCGCGGTTGGCGATTCTCGCCCTGCATCTGGGTGACGCGCGGCGGGCGATCGAGCTGACCGCGTTGGCTGCTGACCCGGCCCCCAAGCGCGTGTTCGAGGAAACACTGGCCGTGTGGCACGGCGACTTGGGTGCGTTGATCCAAGCGGTCGAGCGAACCGGGAATGTTCCTTTGCGGGTAGCGGTTGTGATCGGAATCGGTCGCTCGCCCACTCGAGGAGTCCCCACATCTGAACAACAGGTGGTGGTCGACACGTTGACGCGCTGGTTCCAGGAGTCCCCCGATACCGGCACGCATGGGGCTGCCGACTGGGCGTTGCGACAATGGTCGGTCACGTTACCGAAGCTGCAGCCGAGCGAATCACCCAGCGATCAGAATCAGTGGTACGTCAACGGGCTGGGCAAGACGATGCTCAGAATCCCGGCCGGAACGTTCCGCATGGGGGATGGGTCCGATGCCGTCGAAATCAAACTCACCCGGTCGTTCTTCCTCGCCGATCGCGAAGTGAGTGTCGGGGAGTTTCAGCAGTTCATGGACGATCCCGAGACGGGCGCGTCGGAAAAGCCGGAGAAGTGGTTAGGCGCCAATCCGGTCTTCAGTCCGAGTGCCGCCCATCCTGTACAGACGGTGAACTGGTCTGATGCCGTGCTGTTTTGCAACTGGCTCAGTCGACGCGAACGGCGGGCCGTGTGCTATCGGCGCGATGAATCTCGCAATGGCGTCTGGACGCTGGACCCCGAAGCGAAAGGATACCGGCTTCCGACGGAAGTGGAGTGGGAGTACGCCTGTCGGGCCGGAACGACAACGAGATATGCCTTTGGCGATGACAAGGAATTGCTCAAGAGCTACGGAGTCGTGCGCTCGGTGGCCTCGGAGGCGTGCGGCAGCAAGATTCCGAATCCGAAGGGGCTATTCGATCTGTACGGGAATGTCTGGGAGTGGTGCCAGGACCAACACCGCGTGGAGCATCCGGTTGGACCGAACCCTCCAGAAGACTTGCCGACCAACGAGGAGACGCGCTCCGTCCGCGGCGGGGATTGGCTGGATGGCGGGACATTCGCTCGATCGTCCTACCGGAGCGGGTTCCCGCCGGACTTGCGAGTGTTCAGCTACGGCTTACGGCCCGCACGGTCCGAGTAAGCACCGCTGCGTTCCGGATTCCCTGGTTGCAGGTTCCTCGGGTACGCCGAAAGTGAGAGGCGACTGCGTCGCTGCGACGAACACGACTCGCAACGGAGTACTACCGGCTGAAAGCCGTTCGGTTCAATGGGGGTATCATGAGCACGGATTGAAGTCCTTCGCTCATGAGGTAAACAGCCCGAAGGCGTCCACTCTTCGCGAAACTCTTGGTGATCACGGTTGGTGAGATCGTGCCCCGATGTTCCTGATGGTGTGGTTTCCAAACCGACGGAAGCAATTCGAACCAATGGAAGAACCTGAAGGTTTCGCCTGAAGGCGACGGCCTGAGACCGATTGCATGGAAAGTGAGACCATGCAACGGGGGAGTCGGGAACCGAATTTCAGCCGGTTTCGCGTCATGAATTATTGAAGGGGCTTGCGTTAACCGGACTCTGACCGCGAACTGAGGCTCGGTCGCGAACGTTGATCGGCAATCCATTGGCAGGGCGTCTTGGGAGTTGTCCCGGGGCGTCCTGCTTCCGTTCTTTGCGGACGGGTTTTGTGCAGCCCAACGGTTGGTCTGCTGGGCGTTTGTGCCGCGAGTCAGCAAAAGGATGTGGCAATTGGCACTGGGCGAGGGCCGCCTGGTGGACTTTTGGGTTAGCTATCAGCGACGAAGGCTGTCGTTACCCATTCGATCGATTGAGAGAGAATGCTCTGGATTCACACCGGTTCACCGGACCTCGCTCGAGGCAGCCCGGCATCTGTAGTGATCGATCAGCTGTGGCCGCACGGTTAAACTGCAGTCAAGACTCCTGTGACGAAGGCCAGGTCGGCGAAGACGGCGTCGGGCCAGACTGAGTCGGGGGAATTCAGATGACCGGGGGTGGTCGAGGCGACGGACGCTGATGTCGAGGCTGCGGGACGGGGCGGAGTGATTGTTGACACGGCCTGCATTGTTTCGGCGGTGGGCGTTGGGCTGACCGGCACCGCAGGCTGTGACGGGATCGCCACAAGTCGCGCTACGTGTTCCGTCACGCCGGTGGCTGAAAGCAGGAAGGATGACGTAGCCACGCTGCTTTCGGCCGCTTCCGGAATGGCTGATCGCACACGGGCTGGGGCCGGAGTTGTCTGAGAGCCAACTGATGGAGCCGACTCGATCGATTCTGCCCCCGTCACCGCTGCCACGGCCGCTGCTGTCGCTGCACCGGACACGGGGTTGGGATTCAGCTCTCGGACGAATCCGCGCGTGGATTCGATTCGCCACGTTCCGAGTTTCGACATCTCGAACGCGGTGTTGGTGGTGTAGACGTGGTCACCGTTTTCCTGCGGCTTGAACGACGTCGGCGCGCCGCCTTCGCTCGTGCCTGGGGGCCGGGTTGGTTTGTTGACGACGTCGGTGCGGTAGATCTGAGTGAGCTGCGACGTCCCTGGTTGTTGTGTGTCGAAGACGTAACCGATCGTCGCTGTGCCATTGCTCACGCCCAATTCGCGGAAGTACGTCCCTTCCCGCTGCGGTCGTTTGGCGGCCGGGCCGATGCCTTCCAGAAACGTTGCTTCGGCCGCATTCGATGTGAGGTAGCGGTACCCCATGTCGGTTTCCGTGCCGTCGTCGTTGAACTGGATGCCGAAGTAGAGCCGGAACAGGGCCGAGGTACCCAGTTCGGGAACCGGGCTGAGCAGCACGGTGAAGCCGGTGAAGGCATTCGTCGAGCGGTCCTGGAACGCGCCGCCAGTGAGGGCGTTGAACTCGGCTTCGAGGGTGTAGACGTTGAGGCTCGCGTTCGGGTTGAACGAGCGAAACAGCCGAACTTCGAAGTAGACCTTGGAGGTTTCCGTGGCAGCACTGAATGCGCTGGTGCCGCCATTTGTCGAGGTATTGGCACGACCACCTGCTGCGCCGCTGGTCTGGTCCCAGGCCCGGAACGTGAGGCCGGCGTCGAGTTTTGATTCGACGGAGAGGAAGAATGGAGCCGAGGCGTGATGGGGAATGCGCCCTGTTGTGAACCGCAGCCGCGCGGTCGTGGGCAGCAGCAGGGCACTTGTGTCGGACAGCGCCCCGGCGGCGTCGACGTTGACCCAGTCGCTCTCCTGCGGGTTGGTCGTCACCAGCGTGTACTGGAAGTTGCCCAGCGTTTGATCGACCGCCGTCAGCGCGATCCCACGCAACGCGCCGGCATCGGGGTCGCTGATCGGGTTACCGCCCGCGCCGCGGGCTAGAATGTCGGAAACGAGCACGCCCTGCCGCATCTCGGTCGACTGCCGCGACCCGGCGCCGAGGATGGCGAACGGGTTGCCTGAGGCATCGAGCGATGGGGCGGTGTTCGGGATCACTTCGTTGACGTCGGTGATGTTCACCGTGAACGTGCGATCGAAGGAAAGATTCCCTTGGTCGGTGGTACGGACGACGACGGAGTAGCTCGACTTCGCTTCGAAGTCGAACACCGCAAACGACCGCAACTGATTCCCGACAATCGAAAACCCCTGGTTGTCGACGTTGACGCCGGGATTCAGGAGCGAATAGGAGAAGGTGCTGTTCGCGTCGGGGTCGGTGGTGGCGAACGTGCCGATCACGGTGCCGCTGGCGGAGTTCTCGGCGATGGTGTTCGCGGAGAGATTCAAGGCCGTGGGCGTTTCGTTCACGTTCGTGACGTTGACGGTGAACGTGCGATCGAAGAAGAGGCCCCCCTGGTCGGTCGTGCGGACGACGACGGAGTAGCTCGCCTTTGCTTCAAAGTCGAACACCGCGAACGACCGCAGTTGGCTCCCGACAATCGAGAACGCCTGGTTGTCGACGTTCACGCCGGGGTTCAGCAGCGTGTAGGTGAACGTGTTGCTCGCGTCTGGATCGGTGGTAGTGAACGTGCCGATGGCCGTGCCGCTGGCCGAGTTCTCGGCGATCGTGTTGCCCGTCAACGCCAGCGCCGTCGGCGTCTCGTTCTGATTCGTGACGGTGACGTTGAACGTCTGCTCGAACGCCAGGCCGCCCTGATCCGCCGTGCGGACGCGGATCGAATAACTCGACCTCGATTCAAAGTTGAACACGGCGTTCGATTGCAGCGTGTTACCCACAATCGCGAACGACGCGTTGTCGGTCGAACCCGTCCCCGCCACAAGCGAGTAGATGAAGGTGTTGCTCGCGTCGGGATCGGTCGTGGAGAACGTGCCGATGGAGGTGCCGGTGACCGAGTTCTCGGCGATGGTGTTCGCGGAGAGATTCAAGGCCGTTGGCGTCTCGTTGACGTTATTCACCGCGATTGTACCCGACTGTTCGACAAACAGACCTCCCTGATCGGTTGTACGAACTCGAAACGTGTACGACGACTTCGCCTCGAAGTCGAACACGGCGTTCGACCGGAGCGTGCTTCCGCTGAGGGTGAACAACGCGTTGTCGGCCGAACCCGACCCCGGCACGAGGGTATACGTGAACGTATCGCCGGGATTGGGATCGAACGTAGAAAAGGAGACAATGTCCGTTCCGACCGGAGAGTTCTCGCTGATCTCGGGCGGGCCGCCGTTAATCAATATGGGAGCCAAATTCGGGGCTGCGTTCATCCGCAGGATATAGGCGGTGCCGCGCGTAGTTCCAAACGTTGAGTCCAAAGCCGCACCGACGACGAGGTCGCGAACGCCATCGCGATTCTGATCGCCAAACAGTGCGATCGAAGTACCAAATAGACCGACGTCTGGAAGTGAGCCGAGACCGCCCGTGCCACTGGCAAGCTTTAAGGATGACTTCGCCGTCCCGTTCGTGGCCAGGGCCAGGATGTAAACGGCTCCCCGATTCGGGCCGTTGGTACTATCGAAAAGGGCACCAACCGCTACATCCCGTCTCCCATCACCATCGATGTCGCCCAGCGTGGCAACGGATATTCCAAAACTGTCCTGAGCAACCAGGTCCGGTCCACCGCTTGTCAGGTCGGCAATCCTGGCAGACTCCCGGACTATCTGATTGCGATTCATGAACAGAATGTAGAGTGCCCCGGCAGAACCATTCTCCCCGATCGCACCGACAGCCATGTCGGTGATGCCATCGCCGTCGATATCGCCGATGTTTGCGAGCGATGAGCCAAGCCTTGCGGAGTCGGGAAGCACCGGGCCCCCGTTGAGACCACTGGCAATCCGGGTGACCCCGGACACACTCAAGCCGACCCCACTGCCCAGAGGGCTGAAGTCCAAAACATAGACCGCGCCGCGTTGCGTCCCGTTGCCGCTGTCGGACATCGCCCCGATGGCCAGTTCAGTGCGGCCGTCACCATCAATGTCCCCGAGGGACGCGACCGACCGGCCAAAATAGCCACCATTCGTGAGCGTCGGCATTCCCGTGACGCCGTTGGCCAGTTTGTCGAAGCCCTTGAGCGTTCCATTGGAGTTCAGGCGCAGCAGATAGACAGCCCCACGGTCAGCCCCGCCGGTGTTGTCGCCTTGCGCACCGACCGCCAGATCCACAACGCCGTCGCCATCCTGGTCGCCGATGTTGGCGATGGATGTACCAAATCGATCGTAACCGGACAGTCCCAGCGATCCACCAATCTCGGTGGTGGATTTCACCGCTCCGTCGCGGGCCATGAACAGGATCCGCACCGCGCCGGTTCTGACGGCCGCTCCAGAGATCGTAGCGTCGTACAAACCCACGGCCAGGTCGTCGACTCCATCCCCGTCGAGGTCGCCGATATTGACGGTCGCCACACCGAAAATGCTCGAATTGTCCACGTTGAATCCGCTGGCGATGCGCGTCGCGCCATTCGGCTTCACGGACGGCGGGCTGGCGTTGGTCACGTTCGGAACGGGATTCAGACGAAGAACATGCACGGCACCGCGATCCGTGCCACCGATGTCGTCGTTCGTGGCACCGATGGCGATGTCGGTCGTTCCATCTCCGTCGATGTCCCCCAGATTGGCGATCGCGGCACCAAAGTAGTCCCGATTCGCGAGCGTTGGGCCGCCACCGACGCCGCTGGCAATTCTCGTGATGCCGTTCGTGGTTCTCACCGTCCCGTTGGGGGTCAGCAACAGGACGTAGGCCGCTCCTCGATAGATTCCCTGGATACTGTCTCCGTCCGCCGCGACAGCCAGGTCGGGAGTGCCGTCCCCGTTGACATCCCCGATGCTCGCCAGTGACTGGCCGAACTGAGCGACATCGGCCAACGTTGGCCCTCCCGACAGTTGATGAGCGATTTTCCTGTTCGGGCTGTTTCCCAACCCGCCATCCGTCAGCAGGGTCCCGTCGGATTTCACGAAGACCATGTGGACCGCGCCCCGGCGATTTCCGCCGGTGTCGTCCCCAACCGCACCGATGGCAAGCGCGGTCTGGTAGCTTGTGTCCTCGGATCTCAGTTTCCCAAAGTTGGCCAGTGAGAAACCGAATCGATCGACATTCGCAAGGTTCGGGCCACCGGCCAGTCCGCTGCCGATCACGGTACTCTGCTTGACTGAGCCGTTTGCGTTGAGCAGCAGAATGTAGGCACCACCGCGATCGGTCCCCCCGTAGCTCGATCACGGCACGCCGACCGCCAGATCCCGAACT
>JAIXZD010000089.1 GCA_027489895.1 Planctomycetaceae bacterium | reverse complement strand
GCTGCTGTTCATCGCCGTGGTCGAGGGCGGCGTGGCACTGCTGGGAGGAAATCCCCCAGCGGCCGCCCTCCTGGGTTATTTCAACCCATTCCGTGGACTGGCAAGCCTGCTCGATCCGCTCGCCGCTGACCCGACCGCACGCGTGGGGCATGTTCGGGTCGGGCCGCATGTGCTGGCCTTGGGTGTGCTAGGCGTCGCGCTGAATCTCGTGGCCGTGTTGAGGCTGCGTGTCTGGAACCCGCCGCGGGCGGTCTTCGAGGCGGTGAAGCCTGTCGACAAGACCGAGACCGTCGCGCGGCCGTCGCGAGCGATCTGGTCCAACCCGATCCTCTGGCGGGAGATCTGCACCCGGGCCTACGGGGCGCGGGTCCTGGTCATCAAACTGGCTTACTTCGCGCTGTTTTTGTTTGCGATGCTGTTTGCTCACCAGTCGCTTGTGCAGGGGACGGGCCGCGTAATGGGACTCATTGGCGCGGAAGGGGCGGCATTCGTCGGGCTGGCGTTTGTGGCGCTGCTATTCGTGAATGCCCAGTCCGTCACATCGATCACCACCGAACGCGACACCAAGACACTGGAGCTGCTCCTGGTCACCGACATTACTGCCAGTGAGTTTGTGTTCGGCAAGCTGCTGGGGGTCTTTTTCAACGCCAAAGAAGTGCTGCTTTTGCCCCTCGTACTGCTCGCTTACCTGGCTTCACAGAACGCGATCACCTGGGAAAACACCACCTACGTGGTGATTGGATATGTCGTGCTCGCGGCCTTTTCGGCGATGCTCGGCATGCACGCGGGCATCTCGTTCGACAGCAGCCGCGCCGCAATCGCCAACAGCCTTGGGACGATGTTCTTCCTGTTCCTGGGGATCTTCATCTGCCTGCTGCTGATCATCGAGGCGCGGGCCTCGTTCGCGATTCAGTTGCCGAGTTTCCTTGTGTTCATCCTGGGGGGCAGTATCGGGCTGTGGGCTTCGCTCACGCACAAGAACCCCGCTCCGGCGCTCAGCCTGGCCGCGTTTCTCCTCCCATTTCTCACGTTCTATTCGATCACAAGCTTCCTGCTGGGATCGACGCTCGGTATCTGTATTGTCATGACATTTACCTATGGGTTTACGACGCTGGCGATGTTGATTCCGGCTCTCAGCGAGTTCGACGCCGCGCTCGGTCGAACCACGTTGGAACGGACCTGACGCGACGATCAGTCCACGGGGTGGCTGTCCATCCCGTTCCCTTTTGAGGCGCAGCATGAATTACATCGACGCCCACTCGCACATCTGGACGCCCGACACCGATCACTATCCGCTGGCCGCGGGCTTTCGCCGCGCCAACATGGAACCGGCGTCGTTCACCGTCGCCGAACTTCAGGCCCAGATGAAACCTGCGGGCGTCAACCGCGTCGTCCTGATCCAGATGTCGTTCTATGGCTGGGACAACAGCTACATGCTCGACGCGATCGCCGCCCACCCGAAAATGTTCTCGGGCGTCGCGGTGATCAATCAGGACCAGGCCAACCCGGCCGCCGAGATGGTGAAACTCAAAGCACAGGGTGTTCGTGGGTTCCGCATCTATCCGCAGAACCGCGACTTCGACCGCTGGCTGGATACCGATGGCTTGCGCAAGATGTTCGCCGCCGGGGCGGACCACAACCTCGCGATGTGCTGCCTGATGGACACCAACGGCCTGCCCGCCCTGAGCAAGATGTGCGGCCAGTACCCGAAAACGCCCGTGGTGATCGACCATCTCTGCCGGATCGGCGTGAGCGGCACGATCAGCGATGCGGACGTCGCCTCGCTGTGTGCGATGTCGAAGCATCAGAACGTCAACGTGAAGGTCTCGGCCTTCTACGCCCTCGGCAAGAAGGCCCCTCCCTACCACGACCTCGCCCCGCTGATTCGCCGCGTCTACGAGGCGTTCGGCCCCGAGCGGCTGATGTGGGCCACCGACTGCCCCTATCAGGTGGTCGACCACAAGTACCAGGAATCGATCGACCTGATCCTCAAGGGACTCGACTTCCTCACCCCGGCCGACAAAGAGAACATCCTCACCAAGACCGCCGAACGCGTGTACTTCAACTGACACGCCCGTCGAGGGGACACCGCCACGATCTTGACCGTAGCGGAAGCCGTGAGGCTTCCCCCGCGCGGCCGGCTTCTCCATCGCGCCCCTGGGCCCGACCTACGTACGTCCCAAGGGCACGCATGAGCTGTTCGCGCGAAGCAACACGCCCGACTTTCCCCGAAATTCCTTGTCGCCCCTGGTCCACGTTCCAGAAACGCCATCCAGGTGACGGGCCGGATTGCCCTTGTCCGTCGATCGACCTGGTCAGTCGATAAACAGAAACTCGTTCGACACCAGCAGCACCTGGGCGAGCTGCTCCCACGGGGTCAGCGAATTCGGCACTGGTCCGATGAAGTCGATTGGTGACCGCCACGCGACAGCGGCGGCCCCAGGCTGATCTGGCAGTTCCTTGAGTTCGATGCTCCACAGGAACTGGTCGTGACCCAGCCCGCCGCCCACATCCGCCACAAAGTCGAGCGTTTCCCCCGCCTCGACGCGGACTTCGTTCACCGCGAGCGTGGCCGTGCGATGATGCAGTGTCAGTGACGCGAGTTGCCCCACCCGGCCGCTCACGATCGAAGCCCGGAACCCATCACCTTCCATGGGTTCATGCCGCGCTTCGGACTGAATTGCCACGCGCATCGCGCGCGGTGCGGTCCACCGACGAATCGCCGCATGATCGAGATCGTTGCCAGGGTGCCCGCCGGTGGCCGTGAGTTGCGCCCAGCCCAGCGTCGCATCGGGCCATTGCCCGCCGCCCTGCCAGGCCGCGCCAGTGAAATGCGGCAGCGGCTGGAACGACGACAGCTTCCCTGCCTGAGGATCGAACTTGCCCCACCCGTAACTCCACGCCTGCGCGGTTTCGCTCGGTTTGACAACCGGTTCCGACTCGGCGGCTGTGATGAATGCCCGCGCCGCCTCGACTTCGATTTCGGTTGGCGATCGCTGCAGCACGGCCTGGAACAACTCCTGAACAGTGCGATTGGCATCGTCACCAGCCGCCGTGCGCACACGGGCTGCCAAAGCGCGAGCGCGATTGGCGACAAACGGATGATTCGTCGCAAACAGAGCCTGCTGTGGGACGACCGTCTCAAGCCGCTGGGGCGTGTGCAGGTCCGGGTTGGCGAAATCAAACATCCGCAGCACGCCGGGAAGGAACTGCCGGTCAACAAGTCCATACAGGGAACGTCGCGGCGGACCGTTGAACAGGTCCGCAGGCCGACCCCCGACCTTGCGATCCAGCTCACCGGAAACCGCCAGCAGCGAATCGCGATACTCTTCAAACCCCAGTCGTCGCGGCGGAGCACGCCAGAACAGCCGGTCCTCGGGGTCAATCGGTTCGGCCTGCGCAGCGCGGTCCGCCAGCGCCGGGTCGTTCGACGCCTGCCTGTACGTCGCGGAAAGCACAATCAGCCGATGAATCGCCTTGGTGCTCCAGCCCGACTCCACAAGCTGCCGGGCAAGCCAGTCGAGCAGTTCCGGGTGACTGGGGGGCGACGCGCGGACGCCAAAATCGCTGGGGGTCCGAACCAGTCCGGCCCCGAAATGATGCTGCCAGACCCGATTCACCCAGACCCGGGCCGTCAGTGGGTTGGTGGGGGCGACAATTGCCTGGGCCAGTTCGAGCCGACCGCTCCCCGATTCAACCGCCGGGGCCTCGTCACCCGCCACCACCGACAGGAACCGCCGGGGAACGACATCGCCTTTGGTCTTCGGATTCCCCCGCTTGAGGATTCGCGCATCGCGCGCAAACCGGCGATCAAACACCGCAACCGTGTGATACGGGGCCTGATTGCTCGCGTTGAGATACCGGTCGATGTCCCCCTGCAGCTTCCACAGTTCGTTGCAGCGGCCCGAATCGAAGTACGACTCGGTGCTGACAATGGGCTCATCGGGCATCCGGCAGGGTGAATCCTCGCCGTACAGCACCTGCCGCAGCGCCTCGTCCTCAGCGATGGGCAATCCCGCCAGCGGAACCTGCCCACCCGCCTTCGCTTGTTCATTGGCGGTTTTCCAGGCGGCGTTGACCCGCTCGAACAGCGCCACATACCGATCGACCACACCGGCAAAGTTCTCGGGAGGAGTCGCAAACGCCTGCGCCACGGCCGGATGCACTTCCGCAGGAGTCGCCGCCTGCAGCGCGGTGGAAATCTCGGCCGCCCGCTGGCCAAACTCTTCGGGGGTCAACGCAGCGAACCGATGCCAAGCCGCGAAGACCGGGTCTTTCCGACGAGCCGCACGATCGAGGTAATCGGCGAAATGGCGAACCATCGCGGGGACAAGGTCCGTCGCCGCGATGATGATGTCGAACCCCTCTTCGGGATACTTTTCAAGTTCCTTCTGAGCCAGGAGGTAATCTCTCAGCCGCGTTCGAGCCCGCTCGGCCGACTCTTCCTTCGCGGTCCGCTCCACATCCGCCAGCTTCTGTTCCCGCTCGCGCAGCCCCGCGAGAAATGCCTCATCGGCAGGCGGGGCGGCCACGGGGACCTGCTTCTCGATGCTGCTCTGGAAAATGCCGTAGAGGCTGTAGTAGTCGGCCGTGGGAATCGGGTCGAACTTATGATCATGGCAACGGGCGCAGGTGACCGTCAGCCCCATCATCCCGCGGGTCACGACATCAATGCGATCATCGATGATGTCGTGCGTCACCCCGATAAACCGTCGCCCCAGCGTGAGGTACCCCATCGCCGCCAGCGACGACTTGTTGTCGGGGTCCACCCGATCGGCCGCCAGTTGCAGCAGCAGGAACCGGTCGTACGGCAAGTCGCGCTGAAATGCGTCGACCACCCAATCCCGATACAGCGACGAATGCGTAAAGAACCGCTCCTCGCGGGCGTAGACGTAGCCCTTGGTATCCGAGTAGCGGGCGACATCCAGCCAGTGCCGGGCCCAATGCTCGCCATAGGCGGGCGATTCGAGTAATCGCTCAACCGCGGCGGCATAGGCGGCTGGCGACGGATCGGCGACAAACCGGGCCACCTCTTCTGGCGTGGGTGGCAGGCCAGTGAGATCGTAGGTCACTCGACGGATCAGCGTCCGCGGATCCGCCTCGGGTGCCGGGGCAAGCTGCTTGGTCGATAAACCCTGCCAGATGAAGGGATCGACTCCCGTTCGCGACCAGCCGCTGTCATTCACCACCGGAGGAGTGACAGCGCGAACCGGTTGAAACGCCCAATGGTT
>JAIXZD010000251.1 GCA_027489895.1 Planctomycetaceae bacterium | reverse complement strand
TCAGGCGGTTCGGGATCGGGCGGTTCGGGATCGGGCGGTTCGGCATCAGCCGGTTGCGGGTCGGGTCGCTGAGGCTCGGGTGGCTCAGGATCGGGCGGCTCGGGATCGGGTGGTTCGGGATCAGGCGGTTCGGGATCGGGCAGCTCGGGATCAGGCGGCTCTGGATCGAGTGGCTCAGGGACGGGGACGGGCGGGACGACTACACCGGGAGCCACGGCGACAATTGTCAGTGCGACTCAGGTCGCTGCACTACAGACAAAAAGCGACGCCCCGTCCGTCAGCATGGGTTTGATTGCCGATGCCGCCGCGTCCGGCGCGGCACTGGCGATGCTCACAGTTGACGAGTCGAAAACCAACATCGCACTTGCGGCGGACACAATTGCCGTCGGGAATGAGGCGCTGAACGCGTCAACAAAAGTATTTGCGACGATGTGGACGGCCGTACAAAAGTTTGTGGTAGATTTTGTTTCCCGCGTACGCAAGTTTTTCTCGGATGTGGCAAAACAGAACTTGTCAGGGACGCGGGACGCCCGTCACCCCCAAAATCAACTGAGGCGGATGACGGCGGTTCGATCCACCCTACGGCGACTCACAGGTGTCCTTCGGAAACAAAGTTGGCAGCGTCCCGCGGACAGAGGTGTGACATCGAAAGCCTATGTCGTTTCTGGCAATCGCCAGCAGCGTCCGCACACTGCCGACGAAAAATCCGGCGGCCCCTCTCTTGCTTCGGCGGGCAATCCGGGCCGTAGCTACTGATGGCGACTTAGTTCGCGTGTTGAGCCCGGTTGAAAACGGCCGCGCATTCCGGGGGGGAATCCGGATGAACATGGCAGCGCACATGCGTGCAGTTCAGTGAAGCCAGAAGATGGGCCGTCAGGCCGATCCGATCGGTTTACTTGACGTACTCAGGATGTGCGAAGTGACATGGAGATTTGAAAGGCTATTCGCCAGGACGTGCTGATGCACGGTCTGAGCCAGCGTGCGGCCTGCGTGAAGTACAAGCTGGGCTGTTCTGGCGCATGCGGAACCGCCGGGGTATCGGCAGAAATAAGCCCGGCCCCAGCGGGTGCTGGTCAACGTGTTGCCGATCTTCATGAGATCCTCGAAGCCGACCAGAAGGCCCCGAAGAAGCAACGGCATACGGCGAACCGGACCTTCGAGCGACTGAAGGCGAAGTACGGCTATCTGGGTAGCAAGACGGTCGTCGAGTACGCGGTGCGGGCTCGGCGGCAGACGCACCAGGAAGCTTGCTTGCCGCTGGTGCATCCTGCGGGTGAGGCGCAGGTGGACTTCGTCGAGGCCTCGTTTCGATGGGGAGTACCCCGCACCAACGACGAGTCTTTCGATTCGGACTGGGGATACGCCGTGACGCCAAAAAGTCATCTCTTGATCGGTCACTGAGGCACATTCAAGGCCGATCTTCTGATAGCTAACCTAGAAGCTCCCCAGCCGAACCGGCTTGGAAGGCCGATCCGGCCGGGGTGTGGGGTGACACGCAGTGTTGGGCCAGGGTTACTCGCGTTGGAAGGTGAGTTGCTCTTCGGGGACGGCGCTTCCCGCCTGGCCGATGATCAGGGTCGTACGGTTGAGGTGACAGATTTCGAGTTCGTTCATGTGCCGCTGTATGTTCGCCTCCTCCTCTTGGTTCTTGACGAATAGATCGAGCAACGGAACGCCGGCCCGGAAGCGCTCGATGTCCGAGAACTGCAGCCGCCGCCCGTCGAGCAGCCAATGGCCAGTCAGGGCCCTCATCCCGAACACTTGCTCATCCCATGTGAACCGCTGAGCGCCGGCAGATTCAATCGTAAACTCCCAGACACCGACGTGTTCATTCTTCCAGCGTCCGACGAGATCGGCCGGATTGATTGGCGGAAGCGGCGGTCCGGGGGGTGGGGCCGGTTGGTGACAACTGTATGCAGCGAAGATCAACACCACGACAAGCAGACAAACGTACGCAAATCGACTCATGCAGCTCCTTTCCAGGGGATGAACCACGGGACAAAACACAAACGGAGCCGATTGCTCGACCCCGCTCTGAAAACAACACGCCCCGTGGCGGGACGAACCCACCAAAGGGCCAAACAACGTTTAGACAGCCTGCGGGGGACACCATCGCCGCAGGACTGGTAGAGAGGTGGCTTTTACTCACGACGCCGAAGCGACCAGCGGCGAAACCTGCCGCGCGGCAAGCACGGCGTCCCAGTCGACCGTCAGCGATTCAAAGTCGGCGTCGGTGACTGGCTCACTCACGTCGACGAGGTTGAACCCGCGTTCGGCGATCTTCCGCCACGATTCGCCCGTCGCGCGGGCCACGGCTCGATTCAGTTCCGGTTGCGTCATCGTGAAAACTCCTTGGTTTGAAACCGGGGGACTCAAAGAACGACACCGGCCGGAGGACACCCTTCTCGCGAAGGACATCTCCCGGCCGGATAAAACTTGCTTCTCGATTCGCTTCCTACAGACACGCTTCTTCAGGTCGTGCCGCGTGGTGACGGGGTCACCGTGCAACGGCGGTCCGCCGTTGTTGCTCGCGACAAGGCCTTCGACTCTCCCACCCGCCGCTTACGCGCCTTCCAGGTCGGACTGCCCCAGCGCGAACCGCTGCAGTGGCGTCGCCGGTTCGTTAAGCCGGATGGACAGCCGCTCCCAAAGTGCCTAAAGCTCGCTGA
>JAIXZD010000487.1 GCA_027489895.1 Planctomycetaceae bacterium | reverse complement strand
GAGAATCCCGTGGCCTGGCACGATTTCCACGCGACGGTCCTGCACCTGCTGGGCATCGATCACGAACAATTGACCTACTATCACAATGGAATCCGCAGGCGACTGACGAATGTGCACGGGCATGTGGTGAGGGAGATTCTCAGTTGACAGACACCGCGGTCCTGGCCGTTTCAGGAATGACCTGTGCCGCCTGCGTCCGTCATGTCGAGCGGGCACTCGCCGAGGTCCCCGGCGTCGCCACGGCCCGAGTCAACTTTGCCACGCGCGAGGCCCATGTTCGTTTTGAACCGACCACCGGAACCCTCGATCGACTCGTCGCGGCCGTGCGTGCAGCCGGCTACGACGCCCAGCCCCAGTCAGCAGATTCAGGGGCCGAGGCCTCGCTTGTCGACAACGAAGTCCACCATGCCTTCTTGCGGATGAGCATTGCGGTCACGCTGGCCAGCGTGGTCATGGTCGTCAGCATGGTCGTCTCTCACAGCCTGGTGCGGGACGTGTCGCTGGCGGTCATGACGTTCCTCGTCGTGTTCGGATGCGGGTGGCCGATCTGTCGCGGAGCGTACCTCGCCGTTCGGCGTGGCACGGCCGATATGAACGTCCTGATCGAGCTGGGCGTTCTTGCGGCGCTCGGCTTCAGTCTGGCCTCGACCGTGTTTCCGCACGCGCTCCCCACCGATCTTCGCGGTGCTCATTTACCGGTCTACTACGAAAGCGCCGCGATGATCGTGGCATTCGTCTTGGTCGGCCGTTGGCTGGAGGTGCGAGCCCGGGTCAGAACGACAGCCGCCCTGTCGGGCCTCCTGGCGCTGCGGCCTGCAATCGCCAACCTCGTGACCCCTACGGCTTCCACGGGACAGCCCGAGATTCAAACCGTTCCGGTCGAGCAGGTGCTGGTCGACGACCTGCTCCTCGTGCGCCCGGGCGAGCGTGTCCCCGTGGATGGCCGGGTGACCGAGGGCGAATCGACCGTCGATGAATCGATGCTCACGGGCGAGGCCTGGCCCGTCGCCAAACGGGTCGGCGACCTCGTTACGGGGGGCACGCTCAATCAGACCGGGAGCTTTCGATTTCGCGTCGAGTCTGTCGGCCAGGCCACCCGTCTGGCCAACATTGCCCGACTCGTGCGGGAAGCTCAGGGCAGCCGGGCACCTGTCGCCGCGCTGGCCGATTCGATCGCGGCCCGGTTCGTCCCTGCGGTGTTGGCGATTGCCGTCGCCACGTTTCTGGGCTGGCTCTGGCTCGCCCCGGAACACCTCCGCTGGGCCGGCGCGATTTCCTGCGCGGTGAGCGTGCTGATCATCGCCTGCCCGTGTGCGCTGGGGCTGGCGACGCCGACCGCTCTCGTCGCAGGGACCGGCCGCGCGGCCGAACTCGGTGTCCTGTTCAAATCGGGCGAGGCGCTCCAGGCCACCGCGACACTGACCCACCTCTTCTTCGACAAGACCGGCACCCTCACCACCGGTCGGCCCGAGGTCGTCGCGATTCGACCGGCTGCCGGTGTTTCCAAAGAGAGACTGCTCGCGGTCGCGGCTGCAGTGGAACAACAGTCCGAACATCCCCTGGCCCGAGCGATTGTTCGCGCGGCGGAATCAGACGGGGTCTCCATCCCGAGGGCGTCCGGTTTCAAAAGCGTAACCGGCCAGGGTGTGACGGCTCTCGTCCCCACCCAGGCTTCCGCAGTCGATCCCCCACCCACCACCGCCACTGCCATCACCAGTGCAAACGGAATGCGCCTGGGGCTGGGATTGATCCAACTGGACGCGCCGCGACAGACCGGTTCGACACCCTCCCCCTCCGCGCCCCCCGCCTTCGTCGGCAGTGCCGCCTTTCTCACACGGTTTGGCTTCCCACTCTCCGACGACACGTCACCAGTCGAACGCGGCTCGGGGGTCGTGTTTGTCGCACACGGAGATACTGTTCTCGGGCAGATCGAAGTGGCCGACGCGCTCCGCGACACCGCCCGCGCAACGGTGACCTCGCTCGAACGACTCGGGTTGCGACTGACGATGCTCACCGGCGACTCGCCCCGCGTCGCGCAGTCAGTCGGCAGAGAAGCCGGGCTGACGGAGATTCGCGCCGGCCTCTCACCCGAGGACAAGCTCGCCGCGATACAGGCCGCCCGCGAAGCCGGCGCACGCGTCGGCATGGTGGGAGATGGCATCAACGACGCCCCGGCCCTCGCTCAGGCCGATGTCGGATTTGCGATGGGATCGGGAACCGAGATCGCGCTTGAGGCGGGGCAGGTCGCGCTGGTGTCCCACGATCTGGCCGCCGTCACTCGCGCCATCCAGTTGGCCCGACAGACCCTCGCCATCGTTCACCAGAACCTCTGGCTCGCCTTCGGTTATAACGCGCTCGCGATCCCGCTGGCCGCCGGCCTGCTCTATCCCCTCACAGGGCGGCTGCTCGACCCGATGATCGCCGGTGCCGCCATGGCCGCGAGCTCCGTCACCGTCGTCACCAACAGCCTGCGCCTCGTCCGCTACCGCCCGCCAACCTAGCTCCCAACGAGTGAGCGTACAACGAGTGTACGACCAGCAAGTGTGCGACCAGGCGAGCCGACCCTGTCAGGGGTCGGTGGCAACGACCAGATCGCCCGCGCTCGTGCATTTCGACCACTGCCAACAGCACCGATCCGAAACCTCGTCAGCTCGACGGGACGTTTTACACGACGCGCTTTCCGCCACGATTCCCCATCGCCAAGAACTGCTTACACTCATGCGAGCAAACAGTCTGAGACTCGACCCGTTCCTGGAAACACGAGCACACCCATGCGCGCCACACTGAACCGATACACCTGCGCTGATCGCCCCTCCCTTTCAACGCTGTTCCTCACCCTGACGATCGGTCTCGCCTGCGGTCTGTCCCCCTCGCTGTCAAAAACCGTCCGCGCAGCCGAACCCGCTCCGAAGCAGGCCAACGGACTCGATCGTAAGGCCGCCGCCGAAGGCTGGATTCGGCTGTTTGACGGCGAGACGACCTTCGGCTGGACCGCCAATTCGAAAGACGTGAACTGGTCGGTGGCAGACGGCGAAGTGAAAGCCGATCGCGGTGAACCAGGGCTGCTGGTCACAACCACGGAGTTCGCCGATTTTGAACTGGTCTGCGACTGCTGGCTGGAAGCCAAGGGAAATAGCGGCATCTTCGTACGGACACTCCCGAATCCCAAAAGCGTCACCGCCGACTGCTACGAGATCAACCTCTGCGACAATCATCCGCAGAAGTTCAACACCGGCAGCCTCGTCGGTGTTTCTCCCCCGACAAAGCAGATCGTCGGAACCGGGGCCTGGAAG
>JAIXZD010000468.1 GCA_027489895.1 Planctomycetaceae bacterium | reverse complement strand
TGACAGCCAGCGTCCGCTTACGGAGGCCGAGAAGCAACGCCTCGCCGACAAACAGCGACTTATGGACGCTGAGCGGCGCGCCCTGCGGCGAATGATGATCGGCGGTGGCCGATGAATATTTCCCCCGAAGACACGCTCCTCCCCCTGCTCGGTGGTGTCGTTGAAAAGGCCCCTGGTGAGTGGGTGGCGCTGTGCCCATGTCACAACGACCATTCGCCCTCGCTGTCGATCACGCGTACCGACCGAGGCGGCCTGCTGCTCTATTGTTTTGTCTGCAAAGACAAGGAAATCGACCGTGCTATCTGCCAGACGCTCGGCATCAAGCTATCTGCTATCTGCCCTCCACGGGACCCCATGCCTACGACGTTGACGAAGCCTTCGCCCCGAGGCGTCCCTGCCCTGGTCGATGGCAAGGCGCTAGTCAAATGGTACGAGTATCACAACGCTGACGGCTCACCGAACAAGCTAGTCGCCCGATATGAGTCTGCTGGGGATTCTGGGGACGGAAAACGGGAAAAGACTTTTCGTCAGTTCCGGCCTGATGGAAACGGCGGCTGGGTGGCCGGTGTCAAAGGCCTGCCCGAGGTGCCGTATCGCCTGCGGCAACTGCTGGCGTCTTCGCCCGATGAAATTGTGTTCGTCGTCGAAGGCGAGAAGTGCGCCGAGGCTCTCGTCGGTCTCGGTCTGGTCGCGACCTGCAACGCTGGTGGTGCAGGGAAGTGGCCAAAGGAGTTTCGGGAACACTTCTACGAACGCGACGTTGTGGTTCTGCCGGACAACGATAAACCGGGAGCGGATCACGCCTACAAGGTGG
Organism: Planctomycetaceae bacterium; assembly: GCA_027489895.1. Taxonomy (GTDB): domain Bacteria; phylum Planctomycetota; class Planctomycetia; order Planctomycetales; family Planctomycetaceae; genus JAIXZD01. The sequence continues at coordinate 4,294 of JAIXZD010000468.1, read as the reverse complement.
TGCGATCTCTTCGCACAGAATGTCGCCTACTTCATCAAGTCAGTCTGCCCGGTCTCGGCGAGAGCGAGGATGTGTTCGACTGGATTGCCCGCGGCGGAACCCGTGCTGAACTGCTGCGGATCGTGGCCGAGAACACGAACCTGCGGCCCCAGATTCCGGATCACGACGAAGCTTTCCCAGAAGCCACGGCCGAGGCTGTTGCTTCATCAAGGGCGTGGGGCGAGCTGGTGCCGTTCGACCAGTTGGACCTGCCCGAGTTTCCGGCCCAGGTGCTGCCGGACATCCTGCGCGGCTGGGTGCGGTGCGTCAGTGTCTCGACGCAGACGCCCCTCGATCTGGCGGCACTGTTGGGGCTGGCGACGTGCTCGGCATCCATCGCCAAGCGGGTTGAGGTGCAGGTGACGCCCGACTGGCGGGAACCCGTGAATCTTTATGTCGCTGTGGAACTGCCCCCTGGCAATCGCAAGAGCGCCGTGTTTTCCGAAGCGACTGGGCCACTACGGGCGCTGGAGCGCGATGAAGCGAACGCCGCGGCCCCGGTGATTGCCGTGGCGCAATCTGAACGCCGGCGCATGCAGAGCAGGCTCACCGCTTTGGAGAAGAAAGTAGATCCCGGTGCAGCAGTTGAAGCGGCCGAACTGGCCGAGCGGTTGGCGCTGACGCCGGAGGTGGTGCTCCCGAGGCGGATTGTCGATGAGGCGACGCCGGAGTTTGTTGGCAAGGTGCTGGCCGATCAAGGTGGTCGGATTGCATCCATGAGCGCTGAGGGCGGGGTGTTCGACGTTATCGCGGGGATGTACTCGAAGTCGGGCGCGCCGAACCTGAACGTGTTTCTACAAGGCCATGCCGGTGACGATCTCGTGATCGACCGGCTGTCTCGGCCGAGTGTCAGGGTGCAACGCCCCGCGCTGACGTGCGGATACGCGATTCAGCCGCAGGTGATCGAGGCGCTGGCCAACAACCGAGTGTTCCGCGGTCGCGGGTTGTGCGGACGATTCGCGTTTTCGTCCCCAAAGAGCTGGCTCGGCTCTCGCGACGTGAACCCGCCAGCAGTACCTGATGGTGTTCGCCAGGCGTACCGGAACACCGTCCAGCAGTTGGCCCAGATTGAAGGCGAGCACACTCTCATGCTCTCGCCCGAGGCGGCTGAGGATCGACTGGCGTGGCAAAGCATCGTCGAGACCATGCTCCGTGAAGGCGGCGAACTGGAATCGATTCAGGACTGGGGCGGCAAGCTGGTCGGCCTGACGATCAGGCTGGCTGGTGTGATGCATGCCATCGAACACGGTCCCGTGGGAGCGATCACACAACGGACCTTTCAAGGTGCCGTGGAGATTGGCAGGTATCTGATTCCGCATGCGCGGCATGTCCTGCGACGGCTGGCGGCAGACGACGCCGGTCAGGCGGCGAGCGATGCCGAGTATGTCCTGCGGTGGATTGTGCGGCATGAACGCCAGGCGTTTTCAAAGCGTGACCTGTACCAGCAGACGAAGAATCGTTTCCGAAAAGTGGAAGCTCTGGGCCCGGTTCTGGCTGAGTTGATTGGGCGGAACTTCATCCGGCCGCTACCTGCGGGGAACTCCGGCCCTGGTCGACCTGCGTCACCAGCGTACGAGACGAACCCCTCTGTTTTCTCGAACCCTGAAAAGCGCTCTCAATATTCCCAGAACCCATCAGACGGCCCCATCGGCTCGAATTCTGGGAATTGTGGGAGCGCTTCTAGGGAAACCCAAAACACGAATCCGGTCCGGTCAGGAGGTGGGCTGTGAAGCCACGACGAAGACGACCATGTAAGCCACGAGCACCAAGGGGTGGATGGCTCGCGGCGGTTGCCCTGCTGGCTGGTCGCCCCGAGGCCGAGCAGGTGCAAGTTCTTTCACCTGAGAAGGTGCCCGCGGCTGAAGGCCAGCGGAGCTGCAAGGGGTGAGGCCCCCCCGAGATCGGGTCCCATCCCGAGGCCGTACGCCAACTCGCGATTCCCACACCGCGATCTTCACATACGAGAGGAACTTGAATCCGGGTTCCGCCACCACCACTGAAAAAAAGGGTTCCCGATGGCCAGCAGGATTCCCCAAAAGACCAGATGCGAGACACGGGACCAGTTAGCGAAAGCTCTGGGTGCGCACGTCAGAACCATCGCCCATTGGTTGGCGGCGGGGATGCCGGGAATACCTGGGCACTACTACGTGGAAGATTGCGAGAACTGGCTCACGTCTAGGGCGATTGAGGCCCGGCAGAAGCGGCAGAAACGCCAGCGGCGATCCGGTGGCGGGCTGTCCCCTCGATGACGCGCAGCAAATGCAGAAGACGACCAGCAGGCGACTGTGCCCCGCTGGCAGACAGTGAGGTTCCAAAACGGAGGGACGAGACATGAACGAAGTTTTGGCGAGAGGGACGGCGGATCACCAGTGGCGAGAGGTGGCCCCGCTGACAACGCGGGTTCCCGCAGTTGCGGAGCCGGTGAAAGCGACCGAGGCCCGCTACATCAACCGGAGCGGCGAGCGGCTGGTTCCGCAACCGCTGATCGACTTTGACGGGGTGTCGCGGATGGTGACGCTGCCGGTCCGCGATGGTGCCGGTGAGTGGCGGGCGACAGTGGAAGATGGCCAGCGGCTGTATGTCTTCCGGCGGCAGGATGGCAGTCGGTCTGTCATCAATCTGGACTGAGTTTTGACCGCTGGCGTTGTGCTGGTGGCATGGACGGTTTTTTCGATGAGGGAGCGAACGAGATGACGACTGCAACGGCGAAGGAAATGACGGCGAAGGAAACGAAGTGGACGTGGCGCGGGCTGGTCGAACGGCTCGCCACGAAGCGGACCAAGGCCATCGGCGATTATGCCGAGTTGGTCGAACGTCTGGCCGGTGGCGAGGAGATGGCAGACACGCAGGTTGAGGCCCTGCTGAACAAGCTGGGCAAGTCGGTCTACGACCTGCAGGCCGACGTCGCCACGAAGGCTGAGCGGCTGGCGTGGTGTGCGGAGATCGACCGGCTACAGGTTGTTGTGGCTGACGGCGAAAAGGCCGAGGCCGAGGATGTGGCGATCATCGCGGCGCACAATGCCGCAGTCGCGAAGCTGGCGGCGGAAACAGATGCGAAGCGGTTGCCCCTGCAGGCCCGGAAGCAAGCGGGCAGTTCCGCGACGGTGCGAATCTCCGACCTGAATCACAAGCTGTTGAGCGGTTGCCCGGATCACCTGCTGGAGCAGCAAACCGCGATCATGGGCGAATTGCGGGAAGCGGTGGCCGCGCTCACGCATCAGGACAACTACCTTTCTGAGTGGCGGACGAGATGGCAACGCCAGATTGACAGCGCGGACGACACGCCCGAGGGACGGCAGCAGGCCGACGCGGCCGAGGCGGCGCTCGCTGAGCAGCAACGGCAGCGCGATGAAAAGGCGGCCCGCGTGGCTGATCTTCAGGCCCAGATGGACGAGATCGAAGCGGCGAAGGTGAAGCCGTGACGGCTCGCGAATTGTGCGAGCGGGCTGCGGGGCTGATTTACCTCGCAGTCCGCGATGAACTCGACGACGTGCCCTACGTTCTGCATCGCGACGAACTGCCGGAACCATACCCGGGCGCACAGGTGGGGGGGTGGACTGGTGCGACTGAAGACCTGCGATTCCGTGAGTTGATTGACGACCGGATTGGCTGGGGTGGCCGAGGCCCACTACTCGTGGTGAGCGGGGACGAACTTCCCGTTGTGCTGGCGGTCACGGCTCACGAGTTGGCGCATGTCATCGAACGGGGTTGGCGGTTCCCTGAAGGCGAAGCCCTGGACTACCTGCCTGCTGAGGGGTTCATGAATTGGACCTCGACTGCATCCGCAGAGATGAGAGCAGAGGAATCTCGGAAAGCTCACGGGCTGCAATGGCATCGAGCGCTTGCTCACCTTGTGGCCCGGTGTCCGTTCGACCCAGACACACACGATTTCGACGTATGGACCTCGACCGGGGAAAGCTACGGGTGGCCAGCGTGGCCGACGATTCAAAGCGAGTTCTCTGGCGAAGTCTGGGAGCGACGACGCGAACCGATTTGTTCGATCCTCGAAAGCCCACCTCCCGATGGGGCTGCGAAATTGTTTGAAGCATGAAGCGACCGTCCCCCCGCTGGGTTGCTCCTGCCCCGGCTCGTGGCCGCGCATCTCCGGTTAGCCATTCTGGAGATGCGGGTGGGGGGGCGGTTTTCTGGTGTTCGATGGAGGCCGGAACCGCACCATAGGCGGTGGAAAACACTCACGGGTTTTGAAGAAAAACGGGTGACGTTCCGTCGGGCTGCTCCATTTCGAAAGTAAGTC
>JAIXZD010000202.1 GCA_027489895.1 Planctomycetaceae bacterium | reverse complement strand
TCGCGGAGTAAACAACGCCAAGTGGCAACGCCTGATTCTTCCAAGAGGCATACCTTACCGCCGAATGCTGCTTTCGTTTGTCGTAGTGGCCGGGACAGACAAACGAGCCTGATCAGGGGGGAGTCGCCGCATTCGAGCGATGCAACCACACACTCGCGGCGGGGACTGACGTAACTCCCCGGCTTTTTGATGCCCTGGGGAATACTCCTCAGCGACACATGTCACGAGCCGATCGCGATTCTCCTTGGGATTGGTTTGAGTCGGCCTACTTCCCAATAAAATGCATGGCTTCGCTCGAATCGAGTTGGCTTCGAAAACCTTGCCAGGCCGATCCTCTCGGCCTTGGGTGAGGCCAGGCGGTTGGCCCGAACTGCGGTCGCCAGATCGTCGAGGCTGACAGAACGAACGGATCGACCTCGCTACCGTCATGGTGGACCGGCCGGTCTTGACACATTTTTGATACGGGCCGGTCCATTCTTGACCCCCATTTGATGTCGCCTGCGGTTCAATTCACTCGATGAAACTTATCGAGGAGGAACCAGCAATGGACATCGTGTGGCTGTTGGCCGGAGTCGCGTTCTTCGGCGGCTCGCTTGGTCTCGTGCATTTCTTCGGCAGCCTGAGAGCGGAGGACTGACCGTGGACGGGATAACGATTCTTGCATTCGTGATGGCCGTGGGGCTGGTGATCTATCTCGCCCTGGCCTTGCTCGCACCGGAGAAGTTCTCGTGACCGCAAATGGCGTTCTACAACTGGGCCTCTATCTAGGCGTCCTGCTGGCGTGCGTGAAGCCGTTGGGGCTGTACACGGCCAGGGTCTATTCCGGATCGGCTCCGCTGCTCGAACCGGTCATCGGACCAGTGGAGCGGCTGTTCTACCGGCTCTGCGGAGTCGACAGATCCAAGGAGATGACCGGGCGGCAGTACTCCGTGGCGGTGCTGATGTTCAGCCTGGTGAGCTTTGTCGCGGTCTATGCCGTGCAACGGATGCAGGGGTGGCTGCCGCTCAACCCGGAATCGCTGCCTGCGGTTTCCCCGGACTCATCGTTCAACACGGCGGTGAGTTTCGCGACGAATACCAACTGGCAGGGTTACGGCGGCGAATCGACGATGAGCTACTTCACGCAAATGGTCGCCCTCACCGTACAGAACTTCGTTTCGGCGGCGGTGGGAATGGCGGTGCTCGTGGCGTTGATCCGGGGCTTCACGCGACAGAACACCGACACCATCGGCAACTTCTGGGTCGATCTGGTGCGCGGCACGCTGTACGTGCTGGTTCCGCTCTCGCTGGTGCTGGCGGTGCTGCTCGTTTCGCAGGGGGTGGTGCAGACGTTCGACGCCTACCACGAAGTCACGCTGCTGGAACCGACGGTCGATGCGGAAGGCAAGGCGATCAACACGCAGACCATCGCGGTCGGCCCGGCGGCGTCGCAAGTTGCGATCAAGCAACTGGGCACGAATGGGGGCGGGTTCTTCAACGTGAACTCGGCCCATCCGCTGGAGAACCCGACGCCGCTGTCGAACTTTCTCCAGATGCTGGCGATCCTGCTGATTCCCGCCGCACTTTGTTTCGCGTTTGGAGAGATGGTCGGCGACCGTCGCCAGGGCTGGGCACTGCTGACGGCCATGCTGGTGATCTTCGTGCCATTGCTGGTCGTCACGGTGATGGCCGAGCAGGCGGGCAATCCGGTGCTGGCCAAACTGAATGTGGATCAAACGGATGCGGATTCCCAACCCGGCGGAAACATGGAGGGGAAAGAGACGCGGTTCGGGATTGCGAACTCGGCGCTGTGGGCGGTGGCGACAACGGCTGCTTCCAATGGCTCGGTGAACTCGATGCATGATTCGTACATGCCGCTGGGCGGACTGGTGACGATGTGGTTGATGCAGTTGGGTGAAGTCGTGTTTGGAGGGGTGGGGTCGGGCCTGTACGGGATGCTGATGTTCGCGATTGTCGCGGTGTTCCTGTCTGGCCTCATGGTGGGACGCACTCCCGAGTATCTCGGAAAGAAGATCGGTGCGTTCGAGATGAAGATGGCCTCGCTGGCGATTCTGTTTCCCTGTGCGATGGTGCTGGTGGGGACAGCCGTTGCCGTGACCTCGACCTATGGCCGGGCCACGATCTTCAATTCAGGCCCGCATGGGTTCAGTGAAGTGCTGTACGCGGTGTCGTCGGCCAGCAACAACAACGGCAGTGCGTTTGCGGGGCTGGGGGCGAATAACCCCTTCTACAACGGGCTGCTGGGGCTGGCGATGCTGGTGGGGCGGTTCTGGGTGATGCTTCCGGTGCTCGCCATCGCCGGTTCTCTGGCCGCGAAGAAAAGCGTTCCTGTCGGTCCGGGAACGTTGCCGACACACACACCTCTCTTCGTGATGCTGCTGGTCGCCGTCGTGATCGTGGTGGGAGCGTTGAGCTTCTTCCCGGCCCTCGCCCTGGGGCCGATTGTCGAGCAACTGCAGATGGCGAAGTCGAATCTGGAGACCTCCTCATGACGAAACCATCCACAACCCTGTTTGATCGCAGGATTCTCGGAGAAGCCATCACCGGGTCGTTTCGAAAGCTCGATCCCCGTGTGCAGCTTCGCAATCCCGTGATGTTCGCCGTGTTCCTGGGCAGCCTCCTCACGACCGTATTATGGGTCAAGTCGCTAGGTGGTGCGGCGGACGAGTCATCGACGTTCGTTCTCGGCGTGGCCATCTGGCTGTGGTTTACGGTGCTCTTCGCCAACTTTGCCGAGGCGATCGCGGAAGGGCATGGCAAGGCTCAGGCCGCTTCGCTCAAGAAGAGCCGCACGACCGTGGTGGCTCGCAAGATTGCCAGCCTGTCGGATCGCAACGCCGTGGAAGTCTCGGCGACGGACCTCGTCATCGGCGACATCGTGATCGTCAAGGCGGGCGAGACCGTCCCGGCGGATGGAGAGGTCATCGAAGGTGTCGCCTCGGTCGATGAGAGTGCGATTACCGGCGAAAGTGCTCCCGTCGTGCGGGAGAGTGGCGGCGACCGCAGTTCGGTGACCGGCGGCACACGGGTCATTTCCGACTGGCTCGTCATTCAGGTGAAGACGTTGCCGGGGCAGAGTTTTCTGGACCGCATGATTGCGATGGTCGAGGGCGCTCAACGACAGAAGACACCCAACGAGATTGCCCTGGCGATTTTGCTGGCCGCGCTGACGCTGATTTTCCTTCTGGTCGTTGCCACGTTGCTTCCGTATTCGATCTACAGCGTGCAGGCCTCGGGTCAGGGAAAAGCGATCAGCCTGACCGTGCTCGTGGCGCTGTTCGTTTGCCTCGCACCGACCACTATCGGAGCGCTACTGTCCGCCATCGGCATCGCCGGAATGAATCGGCTCAGTCAGGCGAACGTCGTCGCAATGTCGGGGCGGGCGGTCGAGGCGGCGGGGGACGTGGACGTGCTGCTGCTCGACAAAACTGGAACCATCACGCTCGGAAACCGACAGGCGACGCGCTTCGTGCCCGCCTCGGGAACGACGGAGAAAGACTTGGCGGAAGCCGCTCATTTGGCGTCTCTGGCCGATGAAACGGCCGAGGGGCGCAGCATTGCCGTGTTGGCGAAAAAGCTGTTTGGATTGAGAGGCCGGGACCTGGAGCAGATTCAACCACACTTCGTCCCGTTCTCGGCCCGAACACGCATGAGCGGTGTCACGCTGGATGGCTACGAGATTCGCAAAGGGGCTGCGGAAGCGGTGGAGACGCACGTCCGTACCCTGGGCGGGTTCCTGCCCGAAGATGTCCGGGCCGCCGTTCGAGAGATCGCCAGATCGGGCGGTACACCGCTCGTCGTCAGCCGGGATGACAAAGTACTCGGCGTCATCGAACTGAAGGACATCGTGAAAGGCGGGATCAAGGAACGTTTCGCCGAACTCCGGCAGATGGGGATCAAAACGGTGATGATTACGGGCGACAACCCGTTGACGGCCGCCGCCATCGCGGCGGAAGCGGGGGTCGACGACTTCCTGGCCGAGGCGACTCCGGAAGCGAAACTGGCGTTGATTCGTGACTATCAGAAGGGCGGACGACTGGTCGCCATGACGGGTGACGGCACGAACGACGCCCCCGCTTTGGCTCAGGCAGATGTGGCAGTCGCGATGAACAGCGGCACGCAAGCGGCGAAGGAAGCCGGGAACATGGTCGATCTCGACTCCAACCCGACGAAGCTGATCGAGATCGTGAACATCGGCAAGCAACTGCTGATCACTCGTGGCTCGCTGACGACGTTCAGTATCTCCAACGATGTCGCCAAGTACTTCGCCATCCTTCCGGCGGCGTTCGCAGCCACCTATCCGGCCCTGAAGGCATTGGACCTGATGCAACTGTCGTCTCCGTCGAGTGCGATCCTGTCGGCGGTGATCTTCAACGCCCTCATCATCATCGCCCTGGTACCGCTGGCGCTACGGGGCGTGGCCTATCGACCTGTCGGAGCGGCTCAATTGCTGCGAGACAACCTGCTCGTCTACGGGGTCGGTGGACTGATCGTGCCGTTCGTCGGTATCAAGGCCATCGACCTTCTGCTCTCCGCAGTTGGCCTGGCATAACCAGGGCAGTGCCCTGGATCTGGTTCGAGCTACCGCGCGGAGTCTATCGGCTGCGGAGTTCTGTTTTTCAGAGAAGCGAACGAGGAGACAATGATGTTTCAGCAACTTCGCACGGCGACTCTGATACTGATCGCCATGACCATCCTCACGGGCGGTATCTACCCGCTCGTGGTGACAGCCATCGCACAGGTCGTGTTCCCGAGCGCCGCCAACGGCAGTCTGATTCGACAGGGCGAACAGTTTGCCGGTTCGGACCTGGTCGGACAGTCGTTTTCTCGTCCAGACTACTTCTGGGGCCGACTCTCGGCCACCGCGCCCGTTCCCTACAACGCCGCGGCGTCCAGTGGCTCGAACTTCGGCCCTCTGCATCCCGGTCTCAAGGCGGCAACCGAGGCGCGAATTAGCGCTCTCAAAGCCGCAGGTTCGACCGGGAAGAGTATCCCTGTCGATCTGGTGACGGCCTCCGCCAGCGGACTCGATCCTCACATTTCTCCGGCGTCGGCTGAGTTCCAGGTGCCAAGAATCGCCGCATCCCGGAAGATGTCCGAAGAGGCCGTGCGAGACGTGGTTCGCCAGAGCACTGCCGGCCGACAGCTGGGCGTGCTGGGTGAACCTCGGGTGAACGTGCTGCGACTTAACCTGGCCCTCGATCAACGCAAGAGCAACTGATTCGGCACATGACAGACGCGCGTCCCGATCCCGATGAACTTCTTGCTCAGGTGCAGGCCGAGGAAGCCCACGCCCGGCGTGGTTCGCTCAAGGTGTTCTTTGGGTATGCTGCGGGAGTCGGCAAGACGTACTTGATGCTGGAGAACGCCCAGCGAGCGAAAAGCCAGGGACGGGATGTCGTTGTCGGGTATGTCGAGCCACACGGACGGGCGGAGACGGAGGCCCTGTTGGCCGGTCTCGAAACACTCCCCTTGCGAGAGTCCGAGTATCGCGGCGTCGTGCTGCGGGAGTTCGATGTCGATGCGGCCCTGGCTCGCCGCCCCGACCTGCTCCTCGTGGATGAACTCGCCCACACGAACGCTGACGGATGTCGTCACGAAAAGCGCTGGCAGGATGTTGAAGAGTTGCTCGAAGCCGGGATTAATGTCTGGACGACGCTCAATGTTCAGCACATTGAAAGCCTCAACGATGTGATCGGACAGATTACCGGCGTCACCGTGCGGGAAACGGTCCCCGACCGGGTGTTCGACCTGGCCGACGATCTCGAACTGGTGGACATCACCCCGGAAGAACTGCTGGGGCGACTCAAAGGGGGCAAGGTCTACGTCCCCGAGCAGGCTCAGCGAGCGATCCAGAGCTTCTTTCAGAAGTCCAACCTGTCGGCCCTGCGAGAGCTTTCATTACGCCAGGCGGCCCGGAGGATTCACACCGATGTCGAATCGGCCCGGCGGGAGAAAGCCGCAGCCCAACCGTGGGCGACCGGAGAACGGTTGCTCGTCTGCGTCGGTCCCAGCCCGACCACCGCACGTGTCATTCGCACGGCTCGCCGCATGGCGGCGGCTCTTGATGCTCCGTGGCTGGCGGTGTCGATCGATCTCACGGGCGAACCGTCCAGCAACCCCGGACGGCATCAGGTCACCCAGCATATCCGACTCGCCGAACGGCTGGGTGCGGAGACGGTCACTCTCGCCGGACAAGACGTGGCGGCCACGATTCTCGACTACGCCCGCTCTCGCAACGTCACCAAGATTCTTGTCGGCAAGACGAATCAGCCCCGCTGGCGGCGGCTCCTCTTCAGCACCGTGGTCGACGACATTCTCGATCAGAGTCATGAGATCGACGTGTATGTCATTCATGGTGAAGCGGAACAGCCGGCCCCCACCCCTACCCGGCCTCGCAAAACGCTGGCGGCGAGGATGTCGTATCTCTCAGCATGTGGCCCGATTGCGGTAGCGGGTTGCCTGGCCTATGGACTGCGACGATTTCAAATTGCCGACTCCGAGGCGAACACCGTCATGTTGTTCATCGCGGGGGTCGCCTGGACCGCCTACCGACATGGGCGCGGACCAGCGGTCCTTTCCAGCCTGCTGGCCGTACTGGTATTCGACTTCCTTTTCGTTCCCCCAATTGGCACGTTCGCCGTCGCCGACACTCAGTACGTGGTCACATTTGTGGTGATGCTCACCATCGGGCTGGTCATCGGCTCGTTGACGTCCCGCCTGCGAGCACAAGTCAACAGCACCCGTCAACGAGAACGACGAACATCGGCGCTGTACGAATTGGGCAAACAACTGAGTGCGTTGTACGGAAACGTGTTTCTGGTCAGTGCGGCGGGCACGAGGATCGCCGACATGGTGGGCGGGGAAGTCGCAATCTATCTGCGCCAGTCCTCCAAAGCGCCGGACCTCGCCTTCGGGCACGACTCCAGCATCGCGAAACACGCTCTCAGCCTGCCGGTCGCGCAGTGGGTCATCGATCACGATCAATTGGCGGGAGCCGGTACGAACACACTGCCGAATGCGGTTGCGTTGTTCTTTCCGTTGACCGGTTCGCAGGGGACTCAGGGAGTCATTGCAATTCGGGTACCCGACGCCGAACGGCTGCTCGACCCGGACATCCGTCGCCTGCTGGAAGCCTGTGCGAACCAATTGGCTCTGGCCCTGGAACGAGACCAATTGACGATCGACGCTGCCGATGCCCGCGTTCAGGCCGAGGCGGAACAGCTTCGCAGCAGTTTGCTCAGTGGCGTCTCGCACGATTTGAAGACTCCGCTGGCCGCCATCGCCGGGGCCAGCAGCAGCCTGCTGGAAGCCACGTCCCTCGACGAGATCACACGCCGTCAGTTGCTGGAAACGATTGGCGACGAAGCGGCTCGGCTCCATCGGCTGCTGGAGAATCTCCTGCAGATGTCGAAGCTGGAAGCCGGGGCGGCGACTCCGAATTGCCAGTGGCATGTTCTGGAAGAGTTGGTGGGTTCGGCACTGCACCGGACTCGCACCGAACTCTCGCGGCACAGAGTCACCATTCATCTGCCACCTGATCTGCCGCTGCTGTTCGTGGATGGCCTGCTGCTGGAACAGGTCTTCGTCAATCTGCTGGAAAACGCCGGACGTTATACGCCGGAAGGAACCCTAGTGACGATTCGGGCGGCTGTTGACAGCCAGCACTTGCGGATCGCCGTGGCCGACAACGGACCGGGAATCCCGTCCGGTTCCGAAGAGCGGGTCTTCGAAAAATTCTATCGCGCCTCACCGACCTCCGACGGAGGTCGAGGGAGCGGCTTGGGACTCGCCATCTGTCGGGCCGTCATCAAATCCCACAACGGCAACATCCAGGCGTCGAATCTTCCCGGCGGGGGTGTTGAGTTCGTCATCCAACTGCCGCTGCCGAGGAACGCCCCGCAAGTGTCGTTAGAATGATCTCATGGAACACAGCGGCCATCACATTCTGATTGTCGAAGACGAGCAACCGATTCGCCGGTTTCTCAAGGCGTCGCTCACCAGCGAAGGCTATCGGATCAGTGAAGCCGTTTCGGGCGAAGCGGGCTTGCGCATGGCGACAGCCCAGCCCCCCGACCTTGTGATTCTCGACCTCGGCCTGCCCGACATCGATGGGCAAGTTGTGCTCCAGCGACTCCGGGAATGGTACACCGCCCCCATCATCGTCCTCTCTGCACGGGATCAGGAATCACAGAAGGTGCAGGCACTCGACAGCGGGGCCGATGACTACGTGACCAAACCGTTCGGCATGGGGGAATTGCTGGCCCGCATGCGGACCGCCATGCGTCACGCTCACCGGGTGGGTCCTGAAGCGACATCCATTGCCATCGGCGAGCTGCGAGTCGACCTCGCGGCCCGTCTGGTGTACCGCAACGACGAAGAGGTTCACCTGACGCCTCTGGAGTACAAACTGCTGGTCACCCTGCTCAAGCACGCCGGCAAGGTGCTCACCCATCGGTTCTTGCTGCGCGAGGTATGGGGGCCGCAGGATTCGCAGGAAAATCATTACCTGCGAGTCTTCGTCGCCAGCCTGCGTCGCAAACTCGAACTGGATCCCGCCCGCCCCCGCTACCTGCTCACCGAGCAGGGCGTCGGCTACCGCTTCGCCGCCGAGTGATCGAACCTCAAGACCACTCCCGGCCGACTGACAACCAGATCGGCGTGAGGGGAGCAAATTGACAACGTGTAGGTCTCCTCAACCACACCGGTCAAAGAGGTCTAGCGATGGCCAAGCGCCACATGCTGACCAGCCCCCAGAGGGGGCGGATCAAGCCGACGCCCTTCGGCCATCCACAATGTCCCGGAGCCGCCGAACAAATCGCGGTCCGAGGACGCCTTTCTGTTTGCGTTCCTCATGGATGTCCCGTGGAGTCTGAGTACGACGGAACATGCAACGGGTTCACGCCGGCCTACAAAACTTCCTGAGTCAGCCCAACACCTACCAGTCCGACGAACCGACGTGGATGCAGCAAAACCCGGAAAAAGTTCAAATCCCGCCCATAATCGCTTTCGCAACCACGGGCGGGATCTGCGTGTATGGAGAAGTCGGGGCGACAAGACGCCGTTAGGACTCTTTCTGGTCGGACTCCAAAGCTGGAAAGTCGAGTTGCGGCGGCAGATGTTCGACCGAACTCTTGCATTAGAATGAGCTTGCGTCCGCAGGTTCTCAGCAAAACGGGTGGCAACTTCGAGCCGCTCCCTTAAGTGGTCGACGGGGGTGAAACGTCGTGCGGGCGACATGCGAGAGAGAAGGAGTAGCCGCCAACTGCGGGCGTCTCGTGGTAGAGTACAGCCCTCTTTTCTCGGCATAACCGTGGCTTCGGTGGTGATGGTTGACGCCACGGACAAGTCCAATTCTGCGGAGACACGCAAGTCCATCCGTGGCAGCGAAAGGACGCTGGGAGTAAACTCACTTACGAAGTCGACTTTCACATCTGGAGGGGAAGGCCATGAAACTTTGCATCGACAATCGGTCCGTCGTGGTCTGCACGATTGCGGCTGCGCTGCTGTCAATCGGTGCCGCCGTCGCTCAGGAGAAATCCAGGGGCGTGGTTGTCACACCCGATACATACATCCGCGCTGAAACTGATCGGCAGTTCGGTGAGATCGCCAGAATGGCTGGAGGGGTGAATCGCTTCTATCACTTCCGCAGCCCCACCCCACTGGACAAGCAGAATGTCGTGCGGATGAACCGTGACACGCTGTACTCGATGGGCGTCGTGGACACATCGAAAGGCGCGACAATCACCATCCCGGAACTGCCGGAAGGTCGCTACGCGTCGGTTTTCCTGGTGGACAACGACAACTACACTCCTGTCGTGTTCTACACGGCGGGCTCACACGAGCTGCCGAAGGACACGCAATACTACGGCGTGGGTGTCCGCATTAAAGTATTCAATCCCAATGACGCGGACGAGATCGCCCTCGTGAACAAGTTGCAGGATCAGTTCATCATCAAGGCTGGCAGTGCCGAGCCGTTGCCTGCCTTCAAGTGGGACCGTGATTCACTCAAAGTCTTGACCGTGCAGTATGAGAAGGACTCGAAAGCCTACAGCAGTTGGAAGGGAATGGCCGGTCCGCGCGGTAAGGTGGATGAGAAGACCCGCCACATCATGGCCGCCGCCGCGTGGGGTGCGTTTCCGGAATGGGACGCGACTTATCTGAACTACAGCGGCGACCATGACCTCAAGACCGGCTGGAAAGCCACTTATAAAGTGCCGGAGAACAATGCCTTCTGGTCCATCACCGTGTATGGCAACGACGGCTTCATGAAGAGCGAGAATTGCATCATCAATTCCTCCAATGCGAAGCTCAACGCCGATGGAACCTTCACTGTGTATTATGGCTCGAAGGAAATCTGCGGCGATGTGCCCAACCGACTCGACGTCACCGAGGGCTGGAATTTCCTCATGCGTGTCTATCGCCCTGGCCCATCCGTGCTGGACGGCAGCTACACACTTCCAGAAGTCGAACCGGTCAAATAATCAGGACACCACGTCACCATGAAATTTATCACTGCCGTTCTCCTGCTGATCGCCACCGCTAGCTCTGTGCCGGCACAGGCCACGGAGATCACACCCGCCGAAGTTCGGGCCGTCGCTAAAGAAGCGTACATATATGGCTACCCGATGGTGGACAATCTGCGAATTCAGTATTCGTACTTCGTTGACCGTTCGAGTCCCGAATTCAAGTTCCCGTATAACCAGCTGTTCAACATTCCGCGGGTCTACACTCCTGAAGACAAGGCGATCCAGACTCCCAACTCGGACACACCTTATTCCTGGATCGGCCTGGACCTGCGGAGCGACCCCATCGTGTTCACAGTTCCCAGAATCGAAAAGGAGCGATACTGGAGTCTGCAACTGATCGACCTCTACACGCACAACTTCGAGTACCTCGGTTCCCGCACGACGGGCAACGAAGGCGGCAGCTACATGATCGCCGGGCCGAACTGGAAGGGCGAAACGCCGAAGGGCATCACGAAGGTGATCCGCTGCGAAACAGAGATTGCATCGGCCCAGTTCCGCACCCAGCTCTACAACGCCGACGACCTCGACAACGTCAAGAAGATTCAGTCGCAATACATCGTAAGGCCGCTTTCCGGATTTCTTGGCGGACCGGCACCGAAGGCCGCACCTGCAATCGCTTTTCCCAAGCCGCTGTCGCCCGATGAGCAGAAGTCTTCAGTGGAGTTCTTCAACCACCTGAACTTCGGTCTGCAATTCTGCAGCCCGGAGCCGTCGGAAAAGGAACTCCGTGATCGGTTCGCTCAGATCGGCGTCGGCCCTGGCGCAGTGATCGATTTTGGCAAGCTCGCGCCCGAGATCAAGCAGGCCTACGAGGCGGGCATCGCAGACGCCTGGAAAGAATTCGCCGCCCACAAAAATCTCGTCGAGAAGGGCGAGTTGGCCTCCGGAGACATTTTCGGGACTCGGGCGTTCCTCAGGAACAACTATGCATACCGCATGACGGCCGCGGTCCTGGGCATCTACGGTAACACGAAGCAGGAGGCGATGTACCCAACGTACTACGTCGACGCGGAGGGTCAGAAACTCAGTGGGGCGAATCGTTACGAACTTCGCTTCGCACCGGGACAGTTGCCGCCGGTTGATGCGTTCTGGTCGGTGACGATGTACGACCAGCCGAACAGCCTGCTGGTGGCCAACCCGCTGAACCGTTACCTCATCAACTCCACGATGTTGAAGCAGTTCAAGCAAGACGCCGACGGAGGGCTGACGGTGCTGGTTCAGAACGAACCACCGGGGAAGGATCGGGAAAGCAACTGGCTGCCCGCCCCCAGGGAGGACTTCTCCCTCATCATGCGTCTTTACCGGCCCAAAGCCGAGGCGCTTGACGGAACTTGGACCGCACCGCCCTTGAAGCGTGTGAAGTAGACAGCCGACTCGCACGCAAGCGAATCGCGCAGCGAGGCCCAGCGATTGTTAGGCAGTCCATCGAACAGCGATTGGCTTGCCACACCCAATGGCAAAAGACGCTTGTTATTCTTGGCGAAACTGGCAACGGGATTTGACCTCGGCAATATCTTTGCTGCCAATAACTTGCGACAACATGCCGTCTCGACTTTCCAAAATCGGTGGCCATTGAAACCTGCTGAATACTGCCGAGATTCAGCCTTAAGTCCTTGCCCTGAAGCAAAAAACGGCTTGTCGCGAGTAAACGCGACAAGCCGTTTTTGCCAGCATGTCGGGGTGACTGGATTTGAACTCCACGATTTCTTGCTCCCAAAGCATACCGGCAATCGAAGCAAAACAGGAAAAAGACGGCGTTTGGCGCGAGATATCCACCTCTGTGGAGTGGTCAACACTTACCACCGTTATCCGCTTTTTACCGATGTTTCTCAAATGTCGGTGGTAGGAAGGTAGTAGTAGGGTTTCGCTTCCGATGTATGTCGCGGGCCTACGCTCAAAACGCTCACTACCACGTTGTGGCTCCCGCCCATGATCGTCTGGAAAGGCGAACAACCCCGGCACCGCGACTGTGCGATGCCAGGGTTTGAACGTGATCGAGTTCGTGGCTTCGGTTTCGGCACCGCTATCGTCAATCTGCCTTCCCATCGAAGCGCATCGGGCTCATGCCGCTCCACCCAGTCACCACGGCCAGCTCCCACAAGGACAACCTGGAGCGAACCTCATCGAATTGTCAGTTGCTCGGCTGTGGCTAAGGGCCGGGCAGTTGCAGCGAGTCGTCGCCGCCAACAACGCCAATGCAGCGGATCCTCGGTCAGACAACAGGGGTTGCTGCGCCGCGGAATCTCTCCCGGATGGATTGTCTCCGATCAGCTGGACCAGCGCGGCGAAGTTCGGCCTCAGCGGAGTGCCCGGCCACGTCTCGCGGGACTAGGCGGTCGAGACAACGCGCATCTGCCGCACCGATCGAAACGGCACGCCTCAGGCGGAACACGTTGAGAGCAGCGCGCTGGCCGATTTGCTCCTCAACCGGTTGGCGGCCACGTGGCTGGTGCTGACGGATGCCAGCCGGCTGGCTGTCGTCGAACTGTTGGAGCGGCTTTCTGCGGCCAACCGGGATGGTGTAAAGGCGGGTGGCTGAACGAGGTTGCCGACCGGTGCCGGTGGCATGTTCGACCGCCGTGTTGAGTTTTGACAACGTCTGTATATGTGGACTTGAACGATCCTTTTCAGACCGTCGGAAGCCCCCTTCCGACGGCGACGACGATTTGCTGCGGACCGTCACTTCACCCGGTGTCGGTCCCGCTCCGCCAGTGCCCCCCGCCCCCCCGGCAAACATCGCCAGGGCCCGTGCCGCGCCGACGGACGAAACTCCCGCGCAGCCGGAGCGGGTCAGCCGTTATCGGATCGAGCGGGTGCTCGGCAAAGGGGGCTTTGGACTGGTCTACCTGGGGACGGAAATCTGCCCGACTGCCTTTGCGTCGACAGGATCGACCTCGCCAGTGAAAGCTGATGCTGCTCGGATCCCAGCCATCCCGCTGACCCGGATAGACGCAAAGATGTTGCACAGAATGCGTGTTGTCATCAGTCGGAGAAGTCCCCCGGAATCGTTTTGTCGGCGGATCACCCCCTTCGGTTAACTCGTCGCCATGTGGCGTCGGGTTGGTCGACCACAACGACGACGCCCGCCGAACCATTCCCCAGCCGGGGAAGGCACGGCGGGCGGTCTGACCGCTCTTTGGCGACGAGATCTCGCTACACGGCAACATCCCAGGGTGCCAGGTTGCTCTGCCAATCGGATGCGAAGGCAAACAGGGCGTCGGCGCCAGAGCTGCCGTTCAACATGTCGAGCTCCCCGTCATCAAACACCGATGTTCCCTTGAGCAGCGACACACCTCCGCCGCCCGCCGCGAGCTGGGCGACCCGGTCTGCCGCGGAGAGCGGCTGCCGCCAGGTAGCCAGAATCGATTGCAGGCCGGCAAGATTCGTGTCGAAGCTCGTCGTTCCGCCAATCAGCAGATCGTCGTCGGTCCCGCCGTCGATCCGGTCGGAACCGAGACCGCCAATCAGCACATCCCGCCCCGACAGACCGCTGAGAGCGTCGTTCCCGGCCCCACCGACGACGATATCATCGCCTTCGCGGCCATCGAGGAAGTCGTCCCCATCCCCGCCGAGGATGATGTCGTTGCCCGCTTGACCCCAGATCCGGTCGACGCCCGCCCCACCTTCGAGCAGGTCATCGGCCCAGCCGCCGGTCATCTGGTCGTTGCCCTCGTCGCCGCGAATCGAGACCGGGAACCAGGCATCCGTCGCATAGACCTGGTCGTTCCCCGCGCCCGCCCAGACCTCAACGCGGCCATTGGCGGGGAGGGTGAACGTGCCATAGGCGACACCGTTCATCCAGACCGAAGCCCGGCCCGACCCCGAGCTCCACAGATAGATCGTGTCGGCCGCGGCCGTTCCCTGCACCAGCAGATTCGTTCCGAACCAGCCCACGGGCGTCGTCGGCACCTCCACGAGATCGGAGAGCGAGATCGAAAGCAGCTCCGTATCGGCCAGCGCGGGCGAACCGCTGTCGGTGGCGACGATGTTCAGCGTCAGCTGGGGTGTCGTCTCGAAGTCGAGGATCGCGCCGGGGGCGACGGTGATCGTCCCGGTATTCGGATCGATCGCAAACAGTCCCGCCCCCGAACCGCCCGTGATCTGGAACGAATGGGTCTGACCGGCGTCGGGATCGCTGATCGAGACCTGTCCCACAACGGTTCCCGCTGGCGAGTTCTCGGCCAGCGCGAAGCCGGCCGTGGTGATGACCGGGGCCTGGTTGGCGGGCGGAACGAGTGCCCGAACTTCCCGGGCCAGCGTCCGTCCAAACTCGAGAGCCGAGTCGTAGTTTTCGGCGGTGATGATCCGGCCATCGACGACGACGTCATCGGCCACGGTGTTCGGATTACCGTACTGACCGCTAACCTGATTGGGGATGCCACCGTTGGCCGTGACCTGCGGCGCCTGCATGAGCTGGTAGTGGCCGTACGACTGGTTGTTGTAGAAGACCGCCGGACTGCCGATGAACGGCGCGCTGACCTGTTTGCCGGCGAGCGGACTGACTCCGTCGACACGCGCCCAGGCCAGGACGGTAACGCCATGGCAGATCGCGGCGACCGGCTTGTCGTCGGCGAGGAATTCGTTGATCAGGTTGTTCACCACGGTCTTCGTGGCGGGACTCCCGTCGTAGGCATTGTTCTGGTAGTCGCCAGGGAAGGCATACTGATACATGGACGCTCCCCAGCCGCCGACGAACGCGATGGCGGAGTAGTTGTCGGGATTGACGTTGGCCAAGGCGATGTTCGGAGTGACGATGCCGCTCGACGTTCCCTGACCGGTTCCCGGATGTGGCGTGCTCGGGTTCGTTGTGGTCGCCGCGACCTGAAATGCGACGCCCGACTGCCCCAGACCGATGCGGGTGTCGTTGTATTCCTGATAGTAGAAGTCCTGCCGATCGGCGATGACGAGCAACACGGGCAGGGGATCGGCGGAGAGCACTCGCCGCACTTCGAGGGCCTCGCCGGTTGAACCGAGGATGGGTCGGACCGTTCCCCGTCGGACCGTCCGCCGCTTTGTCCATTGCTTCCAGAGTGAACTGAACATGATTCTCGCCTGATGCTGGATAGTTGGTCGTAAAGCCCGCACAAGGAAATGGCTGCGGAAAGCGACAACCTTTCACAACGGGCGAAGATTTTCGGGAGAAGACGGCGACCGGTCCGAAATCGTCGTCGAACCTCAAGCCGCGAAATACCGGCGTACGCGGGGCATCCGCGGTCCGGGACCTGTCCAACACACGATGGGACGTGGGTGAAGCCTGAGTGTGCTGTCCCACACGGTTGGTGATTGATCAAAAGACGCCGGGGTGGCCGTTTCGAGCCGCCCTCAGAAAAGCCACGCAGGTTTCCGCAGGCTCGAAGACTCGACCCCGGCTACCCAACGCCCCCTTATACAACGGCCCCCATTTCAGGGTCGTCACACCAGCGACTCAGCTTTGAATCAGGGACGGCGCCTTAGCGCCCGTTGAGCGCTGCGTCGATCGCGGCGGCGAATGGCTCGGCCGCGGTGGCGTCGCTGGCGGTGACGATTCGTCCCCCGGCGGCCGTCACGACCGGCTCGTCGCGCCAGATCGTCCCCTTCTGCCGCTGATCCGGAAAGTACTCGTGCTGGAATTGGCCCCCGGCCGCCTCGACCCCATCCAGCAGGCCATGTGCGAGCAGCACGGCCTGTCCCGTACAGATGGCGGCGACGACCTTTTTCTCCTGCCGGAACTCCTCCAGTAGTCGACTGGTCTGGCCGCCCAGTCCCCCTTTCAGGAATGGCTGGACCCCGAATCCACCAATCAGGACGCCATCAAAACCCCTGGCCGTCAGCGAGGCATCGACCGCCCGGTCGATAGTCACCCGCGGCGGGGACGGCGATTGCTTGTCCTGGGCCATGGGAACACAGGGGCCACGTTCCGGACCGGCTGTCACGATGGTGTACCCGCGCTGCTCGAGCGCCGCCTTGACCGGCCCGTAGTCGCTGTACCAGAAGTTGTATTGCGGGACGATGAACAGCAACCGCTTCGTCCGCGGAGGCTGGGCGATTCCCGGAACAAACCCATTCAACGCGGCCGCTCCCCCGACTACCAGACAGAGAACCAGCCCCACGATCGTCCGCCGTGACCAGTTCCTCCGGAGGGTTGCCGTGGTGGTGGTGGGCGTAGCCGCCGCATGACGTGGGGCGTTCCTGGCCCGTTTTGAACCGGGTGGGGGTTGGTCGGTTTTCGCCGGCTGTCGACGTCTGTTGGACGCGAGGTACAGACGAAGCACCTCGGCGACTTCGTTGGCCGTCGCGAATCGGTCGGCCGGTGATTTGGCCAGCAGACGCGTCACAACCGCGGCCACCTCCGCGGGAATGTCGGTCCGTTCGTTGCGTGGATCCGGTGCGGGGCGCTGACAGTGGGCCAGCAGCTTTTCGGGACCGGTCCCCTCCGGGAAAGGCGGGTGTCCCGTGAGCAGGAAACAGAACGTGCAACCCAGGCTGTAGAGATCGGACCGTTCATCGGCGGCCGCGGCATTGAGGGCCTGTTCCGGCGCGAGATAGTCCAGCGTGCCGAGAATCATCCCGGCGATTGTTCCCGCCGCGGCACCGCGCATCGTCTCATCGGCGGCGGCGGATTCATCGGTCGACGCGGCGTCGGTTTCTCCGGCCGTGAGGTCGGCCAGACGTGCCAGTCCGAAGTCGAGCACTTTCACCTGACCCGAGGGGGTCCGCATGATGTTCTGCGGCTTGATATCGCGATGGATCATGCCGCGTGAATGGGCGTGCGCCAGCCCAAGCGCCGCCTGTCGGATGATGTCGCAGGCCTGCGCGACGGACGCGGTGCGTGGAGCAGAGAACAGTCGGTCGAGGCTTTCCCCCTCGACATACTCCATCACCAGGAATCGCAGATCGCCGGCCTGTTCAGCATCGAACGAAGCGACGATGTTCGGGTGGCTTAATCGCGCGGCCGCACGGACTTCGCGAAGAAACCGCTCGATCGCGGCGGGATGGGCGACGAGTCGCCGGCGGATCACCTTGAGCGCGACCGGCCGTTCCATGAGTCGATGCTGGGCGCGATAGACCGTGCCCATACCGCCGCTGCCGAGCGGCTCGACAATCTGGTAGCGGGGATGATTCGCCAGTTCGGGAGGGATGATTGGCAACTCGGACGATTCACCCGGTTGGAGGTTGGGCAGCCCCGCCAGGCGCGTCTTGACCGAGGCGGCCCGGGCCACTTCGAGCAGCGTATCCGTCGGGGCTTCGGACAGCTCAGCCGCGCAGTGGTCACACCGTTCCAGATGGGCTTCGACGAGCCGCGACTCGCCCGGCGACAGGAGTCCGAGCGCGAACTGATGCAGTACGGCGAGTGGGGGATGCCCGGACACGGTCGGAAATCCGCTGGAACCGGTCTGGGAAGGCTCGGTGTCGGAGTGTCCGGGCACGGCGGCGGGACGCTCGGATTTCTGGCCGGACATGACAACTCCCTCAAACACCAACAACCGTCTAAAGATCGGGAGAATCGACGGGCCTGTCTACGCCGATTCCACATGAACGCGCCCGACCGGGAGAGTCTCCCCGCCGGATTCGTCGCACACCCAGGAGAATGTCGGCTTTCCGGCCCGACCTTTCACCACTTTCCTGGAATCGGTGAACATTTCGGTGAACGATCTGGACGATCAGTCGAGCAGTCCTGCCGCCTCTTCACGTAATCGGGTCATGATCCTCGACTTGGCGATGAAGACCGCATTCGGCGTCAGCCCCAGTTCCGCCGCGACCTCGGCGGCCGGGCGTCCCTGGAGCGCAAACAGGTCGAACGCCTGCCAGGTCCGCTGCTCGAACTCCGTCTTGAGGATGTCGAGCAGCGCCTGGGTGAGATGCAGGTTGTGTTCACGGTCCCATTCCCGGGCCAGTTCACTCGAGGAATCCTCCAGTTGCCCCAGCAACTCCTGAAAACCGGTGTCGCCCGTCGCACGGGGAACCTGTTGACCCTTTCGCAAATGTTCGCGGACGCAATTCGACGTGATCGCCCGCAGCCAGGCCCGAAAGGCTCCCACACGCTGGTTGTGCCGAAACTCCGGCAGCCTGCGAACGACGACAATCAGGATCTCCTGGATGAGGTCGTCGCCGTCGACGAGATTGATCCCTTGGCGCTGGAGCCATTGGCGGATCAAGGGAGCATAGATCGCGACCAATCGGTTCCAGGCCTCCGACCGCGGGTCGGCCTGGAGGCGGTCCAGCAGACTGGCGGACGTAGCGGACACGGTGCGTTCCCGGGGCGGTCAGTTCGCGGTACCCGGCCGGTCGGTCTCATCCCGACCCGGAGCGGTACCCGTTCATCTCCTTCAGGATACCGGCGGCTCCCTCCGCGACCAATCCTGTTAAAACCAGTTTCCTTACGACGACAGTCGTGTTTGCGAGGGGAGATTTAATTGGCCGCTTGGAGAGTTTCACAACGCACGGCTCCATGTCGCAACCGCACCGAAGGCACTTCGTCTCAATGACATCCACGATACCCACTCCTGTTTTCGTGGGAGTCTGACCTACGCTACGTTATCGCTCCAACAACCCTTCAGCAGCTGCCTCACCGGATGCCGGGCGGACAGATGGGTCTGATTCAATGCTTGCAACGATTGCCACAGCCGCGGCCACCGAGAGACTCCCTCCTTCATCGGCTTCTTGAGTGAGGCCGTTTGTCGGCAGCGCGTTGATGGCGCGGCGTTGTCTCCGAGATGGCTGATAAAGGACTTGAGACCGGCGGAAACCGTGGCTGGTGGTGTGATGGGCGCTCCGCTCCTCGACCGGTTCGCGGCGGCGTGGCCGGGGCTGACGTATGCCGACCGTCTGGCTGTAGTCGCACTGGCGGAGCGGCCCTCGGTGACGAACCGTGATCGTGTGACCGTGGACGGCTGAAGCCGGTTGGCGATCGGGACCGGTGGGGAAGGTTTGTGGCTGACGCTCTAAGCGCTCCCGTGCGGGGCTACAAGGATGGGGCGCCCCCCCGCAGCGTCCTCCAAAGCGGTCGCTGCTCGCGCGACGCGATTCAATGCCGTCTGCGATTGGCAGAGAGGAAAACGCTATTGTCTTCCCGATGGTCGGTCCCGGTCCGTCGCACGCCCCAGGCCAGAAGGGGTTTGATACATCGGCACTGATTATCGAGGAGGGAGTTTCGCGCTGTAATGGACGCAGCGGTGACGATTGTCGTCGAAGGCGAAGTGAAGCCATTGTCCGTCGGCGCTGACGAAGCCATCAGGATAGTTCATGCGGCCTTTCGGGCCGTCGCACGACTCGGCCTGTAGCACGCGCTGATAGGGCCAACTCTTCATTCCGTCAAAACTGATCCACAGCGCCATGGGACTGCGATGCTTCGCATTGGGATTGTGCAGCAGCGCCACCGTGTCTCCTCCCAGGCCATACAGGGTGGCCTTCGAGCCGGGATTGGGAATCTCCGTTTTCGTTGCAAATGCCGGCCATGACTGACCGCCATCGCTCGACTCCGCGTAGTACAAAACTCCGCCCAGTCGGTCCGCGCGGATCACCATGCCAATCCGCCCGTCAGCCAACTCGACGAGACTGTTCTCCGCCCAGCCGTGGTACCGGTCGTCGTCCGTGATGCGGATGTTCCCATGTTCGGAGAATGTCTTTCCGCCATTCCGACTGATGAGCACTCCATTGCGGGGATTGCTGACATAGTGGAACAGCGTCTTATGCCACGGCTTGTCCTCGGGCGGAGGTTCCGGCGTTCCTTCCGGTGGACCGAGGTAGTGCTGAAACGGGATCAGGATGCGACCATCCCGCGTGACCAGATGACCACGGATAAACGTAAACTTCGCAAGGCGGCCTGGCATCGCTTCGGGTTCGCTCCAGGTTCTGCCGCTGTCCTCGCTCTGCATCCGCCAAGAGCGCCAATCGCGCCCCCATGTCTGCGAGTGGGTGCTGAAGAACAGGGTTGTCCGCTGACCGATCGTCATGATCTCGGTCGCGCCCTGGCCGCTCGTCAGGCCGCTACGAGGAAACGTGGTCTCGACGGGCGACAACGGAGACCAGGTGCGGCCCTCATCCGTGCTGCGTGTCATGCCGATGTAGTTTTTGGGTGACGGTTCAAAGTCGTCGCCCGCCAGCAACGAAATGATCCATGAACCATCCGGCATGAGGCGCAGCGTCGTATCGCACACCATCTTGTTGGGCGTGACTCCGTCGTACGGGATGCTGGTCCGATCCTGCTTCGCGTCCTCGGCGGCCTGCGCGGTCCACTTGTCACTCGGGCGGATCGAGACGGGCAGCCGCGCCTTGTTGGCGAGCAGGCAGAGCTTCGCATCTGGCGACACGACCTTCCCCGCCAGCACATCCTCCTCGCGGAACTTGGCCATCAGGATTTCAGCGTCGGTATGCCGGTTCCAATCGTAGAGGATGTGGATAAGGCCGTCGGGCGATTCGAAGCCGTCGGGATACGAGACGGCGTTGCGTTCATCGAGCAGCAGCCCCCCCTTCCACGTCTGCCCCTCATCCTCGGAAAGCCAGGCGCTCATGTGAGTGCGTTTTGACAGACGCTCCGTAGGCGAGCCGTTCTTCACCAGCAGAATCCGACCGGACTTCAGTCGGCGGAGAAAGAACCGCGCGTTCACATTCTGCACCGTCGCCGCCTGCCGCGGCGTGCTCCAGGTCTTGCCGCCATCGCTGGAAAAGCATTCATGCGGCTGGCCCTTCGTACGGGCCAGCATCCAGAGGCGACCATCACGCAGCTCGACCGTCATGTGCTCGTCGAACTCCCAGTCCGGGAACTGCAACCGGCCGCGCTCTTTCCAGGAAACGCCTTCGTCGGTGGAGGCAAACAGCCGCGCGGTCTTCTGGTGCCAGTCGGAAACCGGCAACAGCCAGTCGCCGGACTTCAGCACCGT
>JAIXZD010000405.1 GCA_027489895.1 Planctomycetaceae bacterium | reverse complement strand
GCGCCTGCTCGAAAACCTCGCCCGCATCTGGAGCCCGCTCCTATAGCGGCGACGGTGGCGGGTTAGTCCGGATTATTCATGAGGTGGAAGCTGTCCGCGATGGCGGGGGATGAGAGGGCATTGGTGGATGATGGGAGGGGGCGTTCTGGGAAGTGATCGCTGGGCGGGCGCAGTGGCCCTTTCCCCAAGGGCAAAGTGAGCGGCGGACGGGATCAACGGGTGGCGACGACGGGAGGGGCGTCAACAGCTCTGGACGGCTTGCAGAACGACCCGCCAGTTCGGCGGCAGGCTGGGCCAGGCGGAACTCAACCGCACCAGCACGCGGCGGCAGCTGACGATCACTTCTGCGGCCACCTTGATGGTCCGCAGTCGTCAGGTCGCCGGCTGGGCACGACGCAGTTCGGCGGTTGTCGGCGGGCCGACTGGTTCCGCATCGGGAAGCGGGGCCGAGCGACGCTCACGCAGCGGAGCATCGGGAAGAATGCGGCGGATACGGATGAGCAGGTTGTGCGCCGCCGAGAGCATCATCAACCGGAACAGATTTGCCATGAACCGGTGATCGCTTAACCGGCCGCCGCACAGATCGATCTTCAGTTCCTTGTTGCGGTCATCGCTTTCGCCGCGCTGGACGTAGTCGTCGCACAACTCCTTGGGGAACGATCAGGACTCCGGGGCGATTGGTCACCACGGCCCGGCGGTTCGTTCCCGCCACGTGGCATTCGGCCTTGACTACGACCGTCCGCTCGCGGTCCCACCCCTTGACTCGATACGGCGCCACGGTGAACTGCCGTCGCTTCTGACCGGTCTGTGCGTATTGCCGGATGACCTGTTCCAGCAACGCGTCGCTGGCCGCTTTGAGCCGGGGATTTACCGCGATCCCGAAAGTGTAGCGCACATTCATGCGTTTGCAGACTTCGTACATCAGCGGCATCCCGACCCCGCTGTCGGCCCGGACTTTGATGTCGACATCTGGCAAATGTTGGCGAACCTTCGTGATCACGAGTTCCAGATCTTCATCGGCACCCAGAGACGCATGGGCCGTCCCGTGCCGCAGCGAGACGCAGACCAACAGTCCCGTTACGGTGTTGGTGATGACCAGCGGATAACAATGGTTCTGGCCGTATTAGCCGTGAAAACAGTGTCAGTTGCTGCTGACCATGCGCCGGGTCGTCGAAGCCGTACAGGTCGAAGGTCAATCGCGTGGGAGGCGTCTCGAACGCGTCGTGGAACTGGTCAACGAGCAGTTCCCGCAGACGGAACAGCGATGGGATGCCGATGGAATTCTCGAACCGCGTGAGCGTCGGCTGGGACGCGGTCCCGGCTCGCGCCGCATTGTCCGGCACGCGGTCGCATATCAACTGAAAAATGGGATCGTGGCGGAGCGTGTCGTGATCGTTCTGGTCTTCGTAACCAGCGATGAGGCCATACATCGCGCTGCCGCACCAGCGACCGTAGCGAGTGGTCCGGATCGCGAGGCGTGTCATGGAGCGCGGCGGCCGAACTGCTCGGTCAGCCCGATCCGCTCATCTAACTCTCGGACCAACAAAAGCCACGCCTCGCTCGACACCACCTTCCCGGAAACTTCGACCACCACCGGCTTTTGAGAATGAACCCCCAGGCATTCCGACCAGGCACCCTGTAAACTCTCGACGGCGTCCGAGTAAAAAGTGCTTCTGTCACAAACGTTTCAACGCCACAGGAGGCAATCACCTTTCAACCCCCGCGAATAATCCGCGTTAAGCGTCGGTTAAAAGTCGGAGGCGCCGCCAAACGGCCGAGCATATCCTCTCCGGATATTCACGGATTCATCATGGACAGCTGGTAGCTTAGAATTTTGTTGCGTTGCTGCATCAAAGCGTTGTACTTTCCGAAAGTCGCTTTTTTTCCGATGATGGTCATGTACACCACTAGGCTTCCCCCGTCCGGTCAGACCGTCGCGTGTCGCGCAGCGGCCGTGAGAATCAGCGCGACGAAGCGTCTGCTTAAGATGCATTTCGATGCGGGAGTGGGTCACTTGGGGGGCAATCTGTCGGTACTCGACACGCTGCTGGTGCTGCATCACGACGTTCTCGGTTCTGACGACCGGTTCGTGCTATCGAAGGGACACGCCGCTGGGGCGATGTACATCACCCTGTGGTCGGTTGGACAACTCCCAGAGGACGAGCTGGCGACATTTCATGAGGATAACACCCGACTGAGCGGACATCCGCCAGCCAGCGGTTTGCCGGAAGTAGCGTTTGCGACGGGCAGTTTAGGACATGGCTTCGGTCTGGCGTGCGGCATGGCTCTCGGGCTGAAGCTCTCCAGAAAGTCGGGACGGGTGTATTGCGTCACTTCTGACGGCGAATGGAACGAAGGTTCGACGTGGGAGGCGCTGCACTTCGCCGCTCATCACCGGTTGGACAACCTAACGACGATCGTCGACCTCAACGGTTTGCAGGGGTTCGGCTCGACGGACGAAGTATGCGACCTCGGACCACTGGCCGACCGGATATCGGCTCGTCAGGTGGACATCGACGAAGTGGACGGTCACGACCTCACCGCGCTCCGCGCGGTGCTCGACCGCCCCTCAAGGGGGCTCCCGCGCGTCGTGCTGGCCCGCACTCACAAGGGGCATGGGGTGTCGTTCGCGCAGGACCGCATGGAATGGCACTACTTGCCCCTCTCCGCCGAACAGTACGCGCGGGCGATCTCCGACATCGAAGCCTTGGCGATCGCGGGGGCACCATGAGAAAGGCCTTCTGCGACAGCCTCACCGCCCGTGCCGACCGCGCGGACTTCGCGTTCCTCACGGGAGACCTAGGCTTTCAGGCGTTCGAGCCGTTGCGCGACGCGCTGGGCCAGAGGTTCATCAACGCCGGGGTGGCCGAACAGAACATGGTACTCGCGGCCGCTGGCATGGCGCGGGAGGGGTGGCGCCCGTGGGTCTACAGCATTGCCCCTTTCGCGACGGCGCGGCCTTACGAACAGATTCGCAACTCGATTTGCCTGCATCACCTGCCGGTGGTCGTCGTAGGCAATGGAGGGGGTTACGGCTATGGCGTGATGGGGGCGACGCATCATGCTCTCGAAGACTGCGCCGGGATGTCGGCCCTTGCCAGCATGCGGGTCGATGTGCCCGCGTTCGATGAGGATGTCCCGGTCATCGCCGCAGAACTGTTCGACCGCTCGGGCCCCTCGTACCTGCGACTGGGCTACTCCCAAAAGCCGCGCGATGCCGCGCCGCCGCGCTACAAGGCATGGCGCAAGCTGCTCGATGGCGACGCGGGGACACTCGTCGCCCTGGGGCCGCTCGCCGGGCTATACTGGTCGCGCTGTCTCGAGACGCCGCGGGCGGATCGCCCGAATCTGTGGGTCGCCTGCCAGTTACCAATCGCCGAACTCCCGGCGGAGTTTGGCGACGATGTGCGTGCGGGGGGGGTGGTCTGCGTGGCGGAGGAGCATGTGGCGGTCGGCGGCCTCGGTTCACAACTCGCACTTGAAATGTTGCGGACGGGGGGCCGCCCGGAAAGCTGGGTGCATCGTCCGGCCTTGGGCTATCCGTCGGGACGCTACGGCTCGCAGGCGTTTCATCGGCGCGAGTGCGGACTCGACCCCACATCAATCCTCGACCTGTTCGCAACGGCGCGGGAGACCACCCGATGACCGCCGCCACGACCGCGGAAACCACCACGCTCTCCGGCTCCGCTCCGGCATACACCGAATCTGTGGACGCGTCCGTCATCGCCGAGATTCGCGAATTGCGCGGGCCTATTCTCGTGCTGGGAGCGAGCGGTTTCGTCGGTGCGAACCTGTTTCGGATGCTCGCGTCCGATCGGTCTGACGTGCATGGCACGGCGGGACGGCTTCCCGCATGGCGTCTGGTCGACGCTCCCGCGAACCGTATCCACGAAGTCGACCTGCTGCTGGAGGGGGACCTGCTGCGTCTCCTAGACACGATCCAGCCGCAAACGATCTTCAACTGCGTCGCTTATGGGGCGTATTCATTCGAGCGTGACCCGCGCCGAATCTATGAGACGAACTTCCTGCTGACGGAACGGATCCTGCGGGCGCTAGGGGACCGCCGCATCTCTGCGTATGTTCATGCGGGCAGTTCTTCCGAGTACGGCCTCAACAGCGCCGGCCCCGAGGAATCCGCTCCGGTCGAACCGAACAGTGACTACTCCGTTTCAAAACTCGGCTCGGCGAACCTGATCGCGTTCCACGGTCGCGTGAAATCGGTCCCGTGCGTGAATCTGCGACTGTATTCGGTGTACGGCCCGCTAGAGGACTCATCGCGACTGATTCCGGCGGTCGTGCGGCACGGTCTGGATGGCAGTTATCCGCCGCTGGTGGGACCGCAGACCTCGCGTGATTTCGTGTACGTCACGGACGTGTGCTCCGCGTTCATCAAGGCGGCGCTGCGGATGTCGCCGTCACTGCGCGGGGTGTCGATCAATATCGGGACCGGTCGCAAAACGACGATTGATGAACTCTCGCAAGCCGCTGGGGCGTTCTTCCGGATCGAATCCCAACCGGTGTTTGGCTCGATGGAAAGCCGCGCATGGGACGTCACCGAATGGTACGCCAATCCCGGACTGGCGGACCGGTTGCTCGGTTGGTCGCCCCGCGTGGAACTGGTCGAGGGACTGGCCCGCACCGCCCGTTGGTTCGACTCGCTCCTCGACAAAAACGCCTACGAGCGATCGTCCAAGAAGTACGGTCTCGACACCCGCTACAGCGTCTCCGCGGTGATCGCGTGCTACCGCGACGGCCCCGCCATCCCGCACATGTATCGGCGGCTCACGCAGACCTTCCGCGAATTGCTGATCGACTACGAGATCATCTTCGTGAACGACTGCAGCCCCGACGACGCGGAGGAAGTGATCCGAGGGATTTCGCACGACGACCCCCGCGTTGTCGGCGTGTCGCATTCGCGGAACTTCGGCTCGCAGGCGGCGTTCGTCAGCGGGATGCGGCTGTCGACCAAGAACTCGGTCGTGCTGCTCGACGGAGACATGCAGGATCCGCCCGAACTGATCGCGGACTTCGTGAAGCAGTGGCGGGAGGGGTACGACGTGGTCTACGGACGGCGGGTGAAGCGCGAGGCGACGGTGTTCATGCAGTTCGCCTACAAGGCGTTTTACCGCGTGTTCGATTTTTTCTCGTACGTCCGCATTCCGCACGACGCGGGGGACTTTTCGCTGATGGACCAGCGCGTCGTCGCGGCCATCCTGCGGTTCCCGGAGCGGGATCTGTTCCTGCGTGGCGTGCGGGCCTTCGCGGGCTTCAAGCAGACGGGGGTCGACTACATCCGTCCGGAACGGATGTTCGGGCGGACGACGAACAGCCTGCTGAAGAACTTCGACTGGGCCAAGAAGGGGATCTTGAGCTTCAGCAACACGCCTCTCAATTTCCTGACTTTCGCGGGGGTCGCGCTGTCGACGTTGAGCGCGCTCCTGATGAGCGTGCAGATCGTACTCAAGGTGCTGTATCCGCACCTCGCCCCGCAAGGGATCACGACGGTTTTGTTGGTGACGATGTTGTTTGGCTCCCTGACCATATTGTCGATCGCCTTGGTCGGGGAGTACCTCGGCAAAGTGTTCGAGGAAGTCAAACGCCGGCCGCTTTTCATTCGGAGGACGCTCATTCGCAACGGAGCAATCATCGCGGCGACGCAAGACGCGTCGCGCGGCGATTGACATAGCGTTGTGCTGGCGAACCGACAATTCTCCACGGGCTGATTCACGATGCATCCACCGGATAGAGTAAACAGCGCGATCGCTTCGGCGGAACGACTGACATTATTCGGGCTGCTCGCGGTCGGTGTTGTCGTTCGGCTGGGTTGCGCCTATTGCGCGGGGCCGTTGTGGAGGGACGAAGCCCACTCGGTGCTGGTGGTCGGAGATCCTTCGATACCGCTCTGGTGGGATTCGTTTCCGGTCCTGTGGAACGGCCTATTGTCGATCGTGTGCGCGTGCGTTGGCGAAAACCGCGGCACTTTCGACGGCTCCCGCGATTTCGAGCTGCGCTGCTTGGGATTGTTTCTCGGCATCATTGTCTTGCCGGTCGCCGTGTGGGCTCCATCGCCCGGAACCCGCGCCATCCCTTGGATGACCATAACCCTGTTTGCATTGAACCCAACCTTGGTCGCCTGTGGAACGCAGGTGCGGGGTTACGCCTTGGGTTGTGCATTCGGGCTGCTTACGGCGGGTCTGTTCGCCAGGGTCGCGACACGGCGGTCTTCTGCGTCGACTTGGCTCGCGCTGGCTGCGGCGCAGCTCCTCGCGGTCCAGTCGATGTACGCCAACGTCCCGCTGGTGGCAGCGGGGTCGGTTGCGGCACTGATGCCGATGTTGCTGCAACGTCGTTACACGGGAATAGCGTGCTTGGCCGCAGCAGCCGCGTTGTCCGCCTTGTCGACACTTCCGTATGTGCTTTTCGCGTTCCCGAGAATGAACGAATGGGCCGTACTGGTGAAGTTTGACAGAGCCGAGTTGGAAACCGTGGTGCTCGCCAAGGCATTTGCCCTCGTGCATATCGGCGTGAACACGTTGTTGGGGGTGTTCGTCGCGCTTGCTCTCTGCGAGGCTTGGTTTGCTCGGGACCGACGGCCCGCGGCTGGAAGGGGATTCAGTCGGCGGAACTTGACACGCTTGTTCGCCATCGTGTTTTTGTCCGCGTCGTGGGCGCTAGTCGTCGGCTATGTATTGTTCCTGAAAGTTCCCACCGCTCCCCGTTATTTTTTACCACTGGTGATGGTCACCGCGTTTTCCTTCGATCTCTTCAGATCCCCTCGGCCAAGCGGGACTTTTGGAGACCGTATTCGCGTCGCCTATCTGCCAGTCTCGATTATGCTGGCGACGCTACTTGCCCCTCTGGCCGTGAACGCCAGTTGGGTCAAGGTGTCCAACGTCGATTGGGCGAGTCGTTTGGTCGACTCCTCGCTGAGGCCGGGCGATCTGGTGTTGGTGCATCCTTGGTATTTGGGGACTTCTTTTTTGAGATACTCGAAACATCGCGACGATGTCGTGCTGCTCCCGCCCATGCGATTGGAAGACATCACCCGAGGCTATTTGAAGATCCTCAACATGAAGAAGGCGGGAACTCCGATGCATCCCGACTGGGCCGACCTGGAGCGGCGGATCGCACGCGGAGGGACCGTTTGGGTTGTTGCCTTGCCGACTTGGGAGTGGCACGTGGTACTGGCCAAACAGGGACAGATTTTGCAGTCGCCATGGAACCGCACCGCCGCCGGCATGATGGAATGGACGAACGGCATTGAACTGGCCGCCATACTGACGAAGTCTGAGGCGAGCATGTTGCGACACGCGTCTCCGGATGCCGGGAACGTATGCGACGACGAGTTGGTCGAAGTCTATGAGTTTCGAAAAAGCCGATGAATGTCGGTTGCCGACGGACTTTTCAGAGAAAGACGGAGCTCGCGATTTGTCCGCTTCCAGTTGCTTTTCTAAGTGAACGCGACCGCGGTTTTCGCGCCCGATACGAGCCGCAATTCACCTTCAACGCGAGACCGTTGACGTCCCCGCCGATTTTCAGGAAAACGATCCGACACCATGTGCGCACAACAGGCCAGCGGCCACGAAGTGTTTGACACCGACGTCCAGCGCGGCGGTCAATATGTCTACACGTCCGATAAGCGTCGAAGTTGTCGCCTGGCCAACGCCCGGCAGTCCCTGGCCGTGCACGAAGCGACGACGTTCGCCCGACTGCGCGTGCTCGACATCGGGTGCGGGGACGGCACGTACACTCGCGAGCTGCTGGAAGACGCCGGGGCGCGGGAAGTCGTTGGCGTCGACCTCTCCGCCTCCGCCATCGAATATGCGCGAAAGTCGTTTTCCAACGATCGACTCGCGTTCAAAGTCGCCGGCGCTTGCGCCTTGCCTTTCGGATTCCGCGAGTTCGATGTCGGCGTGTTGCGCGGCGTTCTGCACCATCTGGACGATCCCGCAACCGCGATTCGCGAAGCCCTGCGGGTCTGCAGGACGGTCGTGATCCTCGAACCCAACGGCCTCAACCCGGTGTTGAAACTCATCGAGCGGCTGTCGCCTTACCACCGCGCGCACAAGGAGCGGTCCTTTTTCCCGTCAACGTTGGCGCGGTGGTCGCGCGACGCGCAAGGGAGCGTCACGCGGACGCGGTTCGTTGCGTTGGTTCCATTTTTCTGTCCCGACATCATGGCGACCCTGTTGAAATTGGTGGAACCCTTTGTGGAATCGATCCCGTTCGTTCGCCGATTCGCGTGCGGTACGGTGGTGATGCGCGTGGTAGGCGGGGAGGCCCCCCAACCGTGATTCGCCGTCTGCTTGCCGACGGCCCCGCGTCCTGGGTCGCCTTCGCCCTGCTGCTGCTTGTCTGCGGCCTCCGAGTCTTCGCTGTCGTGCGGCTCGGCGCGCCGTGGCGCGACGAGATCCATTCGTTGACCGTGGCCGGCACGGGCGCCGCCCCCCTGTGGTGGGACTCCTTCCCCGTCCTCTGGAACGGGTTGCTGTCGGTCTGGATCGCGCTCGTTGGCGGTTCCGATTTCAGCCTTCGCCTTTTCGGGCTGGTGTTAAGTCTCGCCCTGTGCGGAGTGTCGGCGTGGGCGCCGCGGTGGTCAAGGGCCGGTTTCGGCTGGTCGGGGCTGGCGATGCTGGGACTATCGCCGGTGGTCGTCCTGTTCGGTAGCCAGTGCCGCGGCTATGCCTTGGGCGTGGCACTGGGAGTGGCGATGCTTGGTCTGTACGCCATGATCGTCCGTGGCGCGGTCTCCAACCGACGGTGGTGGGGGACGCTGGCGGTCACACTGCTGGCCGTGCAATCGATGTACATGAACTCGATTTTCTGCGGCGCGGGGGTGATCGGCGGAATGGCGGCACTGGCCGTGGCAGGGCGCTGGAAGGACCTTTTCAAGCTGTTCGGCGTCGGAGCGGTCGCCGGGCTGACGATGTTGCCGTACCTGTTGGTGGTGTTTCCGGCGCTCTCGGAATGGGCAGTGATCGTACGCTCTCCTGCGGGTTGGGATCGCTTGGCCGGCACGTATTTGGGCGTTCTGACCGCATCCGGCTTTATCACGGCGGCCCTGTGGGTGGCGCTGCCCGCGGCGACGGTTCTTTTCGGGGCCTGGCGAACTATTCGCGAATTTGACGACGCGGCGCCGGAGGGATACGTCCCCTTGTACGCCGCGACGACCTGCCTTTTCGGAACGGTCTTCGGCTTCGCGTACATCAAGTTCCTGAGTGTTCCCACGCAGGCATGGTACTATTTGCCGTTCCTGGGCTTGTGGACGGTCTGCGCGGACTTCGGGTTGGGGGCCGTTTCTTGGTCGGCACGGGCGCGGGTGGCATGGCTCGTCCTGATCGTCGCTGCCGCAACGATTC
>JAIXZD010000335.1 GCA_027489895.1 Planctomycetaceae bacterium | reverse complement strand
TCTCCCGCGACGATCCGTTCCAGCAGCGGCGACTCATCCGGTTTGCCAGCGACAACAGCCGGTCCTCCGTCGCCCCCCTTATCGAGCAGCCGCTTCAGCCGGACATCGAGATTGCCCTTGAGCTCGCTCTCTTCCCCATGGCAGTGGAAGCAGTGCGCCTTGAGGATCGGTCGAACATGCCGCTCGAACGTCAACGGCTCGTCCGCCCGAACGAGGTCAACACCCTCCCCGAGGCAAACAGCGACCACAAGCGCGACAATCCGCGCGGCGCAGGACGAAACTTCCGAAGGACGTTGAACCGATCGCATAAGTCACCGTAGAGGCGGTGGAAGGCGGGATGCGCAAGGCGGGCACACTCAATCATACCCAATGCATCAACCCACAGCAATTTGTTCATCGCCCACTCAAGCGAAGTGAACGGAGGGAGCCGGAAGCGTCAGTGCCCGGAGGCAGCAGCGATCGAGCACACCACGCCCAACCGGCTCTTGCTCCCGTCCGAAACATGACCTACAGTCCGGTTCCACGCGAACCTCTCTCCGAGGAACGTGTGTCCAGCCCGGTCGAGCAGGATTTTCTCCGCGAGGAGGCAGTCTGTTCCGGCCGTCAGGCGGAAGACTCCCCGGTAGTGTAACGGTAGCACAAGAGGTTTTGGTCCTCTTTGTCCAGGTTCGAATCCTGGCTGGGGAATTTCGGTCGCCCTCTCGCGGGGCCAGGGTCACGAGTCCCGGCCCGGTGGCGACCATTGGTTGGCCCGCTGGTTGAGTTCTGCCAGCCGGGCTGTCTCGGCGATCCGCTTCGCCCGCGTCTCCGGGCGCTTCGCCTGGATGATCCACTCCAGGATGCCCCGTTTCGCCGAGCGTGGAAACGCCGCAAAGTACTCTGCGGCATGGGGATACGTTGCCAGTGCGGCGGCGAGGTCGGGCGGAATCTCTAGCGCTTCGACGGCGTCGAGCTTCGTCCAGTTGCCGTTCGCCTGGGCGGTGGCGATTTTGGCCAGGCCGGCCGGGTGCATCAGTCCGGCGGCGATCAACCGTTCGACGCGGAGTTTGTTGGGCAGGGACCAGGCTGATTTGTCTTGGCGCGGGGCGAGCCAGAGGCGGGTGCGGTCGTCGTCGACTTTGCCCGGCTTGCTGTCAATCCAGCCATAACAGAGGGCCTCCTCGACCAGATCCTCGTAGGTGACGCGAATTCGGTTCGGGTCGCGGCGGACGGCGTCGACACGCCACGAAATCACCCAGAGGCCCGTTGTGCGGGTATGGTTTTCGAGCAGCCAGGCACGCCAATCCTCGCGATTTCGCGGATGGAATGAGGGTTCGGGCGGCATGCGAAATCCCCGAAAACAGATGTCCGGTGAATGATTCTCGCGACAGGAGATTCGAAGAGAAATGAAAAAACCGCAGCCACCTGAGGGGAGGTGACTGCGGCCTCATGTTTCGGACATTCCGCGGATTGCGACGGTGGAGTCGACTTCGAGAAAGACGCAAGGCCCGCCGTGTGAGCACGGTCGTTGTATGGCCCCAGGTCTCCGAAAAAGGGGTTGGCACCTCCGACGATTTTACGACGCGAACATCCGAACTGTGCTTCAATTCACTCGTGTACGTCTCTATGTCATCCGCCGATCCGGACCATTCGGACGTCTTTCGTCCCCCTGGTGACCTGCCGGACCGCGGTCTGCGAGGGATGAAATCGGCCAACAGAGGACGAGAACCGCCCTGTTTCCGGAAAAATTCTTCCTGAGATCACCGGACAGTGATCCGTTCGCCGCACGACCCGCGCCGGTCGTACAGCCAGACCCCCTCGCCGCGACAACTCGACCGAGAGCAGCAGGTTACGCCAATTTCGAGGCAGAATTCCTCAGAAAACAGCCAGCACGCCGAGCAGAATCGCCCCGGCAATCGCGCCCGCGGCCAGATCGTCGGCCATCACTCCCCAGCCAGCCGGCAGCAGTTCGCAGCGGGAAACAGGCCAGGGCTTGGCGATATCGAACAGCCGGAACAGCGCAAACCCGACTGCGGCCGCGAACCACGACCAGCGTTCTGGAAGGGCGAGGACCAGCTGCATCGCCAAAAACTCATCCAGCACGATGCAGCCGGGGTCGACTCGCCCCAGCACCCGCCCTGCGCGGGTGCAGACCGGAACAGCCAGGAGTGCGAATCCGCACACCACGAGGATCGCAAGGCCCCGAGCGGGCAGCCCGGCAGCCCCATCTGGTGCTTCGATCCAGGGGCGCCATGCCAGCGGCAGGAACATTCCCGCCAGACTGCCCCAGGTGCCCGGCCCCGGCCGCAGCCAGCCAATTCCCCCGACGGTCGCCACCAGAACGGCCAGTCGATCGCCCCACAGTCCCGAGTTGCGGCCCAACGGGTCGCCACCCGTCACCCCCTCGGCCTGAGTTGGCGATCCCGGCCGGTCTGAGGTTCCCCCTTGAGCCATGCTCTTTGAGCGTCCTATACTCGACCTGTGGTGTTCGGGTCACGTTTCCCGGCCCATGTCAGGGACACGGCCAGATCACTCGCCCCAGGGATTGTCGCGGGGTATGAACCAGTGGTCCCAGCCCGTGTC
The DNA here is from genome assembly GCA_027489895.1 of Planctomycetaceae bacterium. Lineage (GTDB taxonomy): Bacteria > Planctomycetota > Planctomycetia > Planctomycetales > Planctomycetaceae > JAIXZD01. Next base: position 3,408 of record JAIXZD010000335.1, on the reverse strand, counting down.
CTGAGAGATGTCCCACATTCTGCCGGAAATGCAACCCCGCGGCCCGCGCGGGTCTGGAGCTGAATTCATGTCGACGGAAGCCGAAGAACCGAAACTGAGCAAAGTCGAAGGCATCAAGGAGGCCAGCCGCCAGTTGCGGGGGAGCCTTGGAGAGGAACTCGTAGACGGCAATACGTTCTTCTCCGACGACAACACTCAGTTGATGAAGTTTCACGGCTTTTATCAGCAGGACGATCGAGACCTCCGCCACGAAAAGAATCCCGATGGCACGCCCAAGGGAAAACATTTCATGGTGATGATCCGGACCCGCGTTCCCGGCGGCCGACTCACGGCGGACCAGTTTCTCGGCCATCTCGACATGTGCGAGAAGTTCGCCAATGGAACGCTTCGCGTCACCACCCGGCAGGCGTTTCAATTGCACGGCGTGCTCAAGGCCAATCTGAAATCGACGCTGCAGGAGATTCACAAGGTCCATCTCACGACGCTCGCGGCGTGCGGCGACGTGAACCGCAATGTGATGGCCTGTCCCGCCCCGGTGCGGAACAACCCCATTCACGACGAACTGCAGGCGATGGCCCTGCGGATGGCCGAGCATCTCAAACCCCGCACGACCGCCTACTACGATCTGTGGATCAAGGATGAGAACGGCGTCGAGCAGGATTCGAGCGAGTTTCAACCGGTCGAAGAACCGATCTACGGCAACACGTACCTGCCGCGAAAATTCAAGATGGGCATCGCGCTGCCCGAAGACAACTGCATCGACATCCACACGCAGGATCTGGGTCTGCTCGCAATTGTCGAGGGCGGCAAGATCGTCGGGTACAACGTACTCGTGGGCGGCGGCATGGGGGTCACCCCCAGTGCCAAGAAGACGTTCCCGCAGCTGGCCAAGCCGCTTTGCTTCGTGACGCCTGAACAGGCATGCGATGTTGCGGCGGCGGTGGTGATGGTGCAGCGCGACTTCGGCAACCGTAGTGATCGGAAGATCGCGCGGCTCAAGTACCTCATCGCCAGTTGGGGTGTCGAGAAGTTCAAGGAGAAGGTCGAAGAGTATTACAAGGCAAAGCTGCCTGCCCCGAAGCCGGTCGAAGTGACGGGAGTCGACGACCATATCGGCTGGCATCCGCAGGGGGACGGCAAGTGGTTCCTCGGCATCAACATCGAGAATGGCCGGATCAAGGACGAAGGCGACCTGCGGATCAAGACGGGTCTGCGGGCGATTCTCTCGAAGTACAAGATGGAAAGCCGTCTCACGCCGCTGCAGGCGGTGATCCTGTGCGACATTGCCGAGGGTGACAAGGCGGATATCAATCGGATGCTGCGCGAGCATGGCATCAAGGCGGCCGAGGAGCTGACGCTGCTCCGCCGGTATTCGATCGCCTGTCCTGCCTGGCCAACGTGTGGCCTGGCGGTGACGGAATCGGAACGGGCCCTGCCCGGCGTGATCGATGAGATGGAAACGGCGCTCGCCAAGTTCGGTCTGCTGGGGGAACGGGTCAGTGTCCATATGACGGGCTGCCCGAATGGCTGTGCGCGGCCGTACACGCCGGATATCGGCCTTGTCGGCAAGGCGGCTGGTGAGCGGTACACGATGTTTCTGGGCGGCAATGCCTGGGGCACCCGGCTGGCGTTCAACTACCGCGATGTGCTTCCGAAGGAAGAGATCGTCAAAACGCTGACGCCGCTGTTCGCGTACTACAAGACGAGCCGGACGAGCGGAGAATCGTTCGGGGACTTCTGCTTCCGGACCGGGAAGGAAGACCTCGACCGGTACGCCGACGACTGGACGAAGCAGAACGCGTCGTAGTGCTCCGTTCATCGATCGATGTTCGGTTGCGTTAGAACGGAGCAAGTCAAAAGGCAAAAGTCAAAAGTGATGGTGTCGGGCAGGCCCGACCTACGTTGGGTTCGGGGAACGATTTGGACGTGCCGACCGACTCGTCATCCGACAGTCTGATTCGCGAGGCGGTTCCGCCGCGCGGGCGGGGTGAACGGACGGTGCGGCTGGTCTGGTCGGGCTGTTGTGCCGCGCTCGTTTTGTGGGCGGCGGTCACTTCGGCGACTCAGCGGACCGCGGTGCTCGACTTCTATCCGCTGAACGGGGATTTTCAGAATTTCAATCCGATCCGCCGCTGGCTGGCGGGCGAGTGCCCCGGACGCGATTTCAACGCCTATCTCGGTCTGGGGCCAACCGGGCTGATGACTGTGACCACCGCCCTTCTGGGGGGTGATTTCCGGGCGTCGCTGGCGGCCGTGGTCAGTCTGTGTGTGCTGCTACAGGCGCTCTGCTGGGGGCTGGTGGCACGTTGTGGCGGACTGTCGCGGACGGCCGCCTGGTCGCTGGCCGCGCTCTCGGTCCTGTTTGTTGCCGCGCCGTACCAACTCTGGCTGCCTCGGCATCTGCAGGCGGTTCTAGTGGGGCTTTCGGAGCATCTGCTGAAGCCGGGGAACTCGGTGCTGGGATTGAGGGCGGCTGCTCCGGTCCTGCTGGCCCTGGGGTTGGGGCTGCTGTGGCGCTGGCTTGATCGCGGCAGCGCTCTTCCCCGGCGCGTGGTCATCCTGGGCGTGGCCGGTGGAATCGTGCTGCCGTGGAGCAATGACTACGGGCTGGCGACCTGCTTTTCCCTGTTTGTCGTCAGTGCCTGGGCACTCTATGCCGAGACGTCGTGGCGAACGTGGCTCGTCGCCCTGCTGGCTCAAGGCCTGTTGACCTTGCTCACCGCGCTGGGGCTGGTCAGTCTGCTCACGGGCGGTGCACCGGCGACCTGGTTTCAGTCGGCGTTTCTGGGCGTCGCCCAAGACCAGTTCTGGTACTTCCACGGACGAAAGCTCGTTGCGCTCGGCGACATCCCGTTCTTTCCCTCGCTCCTGATCGGGGGGCTGTGCACCCTCTGGTGGGGCATTTCGACCCGCACCGCGCCCGCGCTGCTTCGAAAAAACGCGTTGTCGTTGCTGCTGGTGCTCAGTCCGTTCGTGGCGGCGCTGCTCAGCATGGCGGGCGGGCATATCGAATGGCGGTACACGTTCCCGCTGACGCGCGTGCTGTACATTGCCTTTCCGTTCGCCCTCGCACAGGCGGTTGGATCGCTCGCCAGAATCACTGGCCCCGCGTTCCTGCGAGCGCCGTTGACGGCTGTCAGACTGGAGACACTGCTCTGCATCGCCCTGGCCGTGCAGACGACTCAACTGGCACGGCGCTATTCGCGGGAGATCGAGCGGCAGCCGGCGCCGCAAGCCCCTTATCAGATTGATGTTCCCGAACTGGGGGGGCGACTTTCCTCTCGCTTTGGTCCCACGGTCCAACTGGCCCGCGACCTGGCGATGGAGTTCGAGACACAGCGTGTGCCGCCGGATCGCAGGCTGCTGTCGACGTATACGTCGCTCATTGACCTCGTGGCCGGAGCGCGG
>JAIXZD010000255.1 GCA_027489895.1 Planctomycetaceae bacterium | reverse complement strand
CGTGATCGTGCCCGTGATCGTGCCCGTGATCGTGGCTGTGATCGTGGCTGTGGTCGTGTGAGTGGTCGTGTGAGTGGTCGTGTGAGTGGTCGTGAGTCGGTTCAGCCACGTCGGCGACGAGGTCGCGAGGATCGAGTGGCGATTCGGCGTAGGCGCTGACGGCGGCGCGGTAGACCTCGCGGAGCGGAACACCCTGTTGGGCGGCCAGGCGGGCACAGACATCGAACTCGGGCGTAAAGACGGGGGCGCCCGTGCCGCGCCAGCCGATTTTTCCCGCGACGACCCCCCAAGGCGTCTGGACATGGCAGGGCACTCGGGCACGAATGCTCCGTTCGCAGGTCTGCCGCCGCACGCCAAATGTTCCCGTTTCACGGAAGAGAATTCCTTCCAGCGTCTCGGCATCGGCCGGTCGCGCGATCACGGCGAGGAGCGTGCCGGGGCGACCTTTCTTCATTTGGATCGACGCCGTGTAGACATCGAGCGCCCCGGCTTTCAGCAGCCGGTCCCGCGTGTAGCCGATGATTTCGCCCGAGACGTCATCGAGATTTGTTTCCAGCAGGACGACGCGATCGGCCTCGCCCACCGCGGTCTCGACCGCCTCTCCGACAAACAGCCGCACGACATTCGCGCGGTCGCGAAACTCTTTCGTCCCGGCCCCATAGCCAACATCAACCACAGTCATCGCGGGAAGTGGACCAAACTCGTCGGCCAGCACCTTGAGAATGGCGGCCCCCGTGGGCGTGGTCAGCTCAAACTCGACCGGAACATCGACCAGCGGAATCCCCTTGAGCAGTTCGAGCGTGCCGGGTGTGGGGACCGGGCAGACGCCATGTGCAATCCGCACGCTGCCGCGCCCTGTCGCTACGGGACTGGCGACGATCCGATCGGCCTTGAGCAGGTCGAACCCGATTGCCACGCCCACGATATCGACGATCGAATCGATCGCCCCCACTTCGTGGAAATGGACGCTGTCGACCGTCATGCCATGCACGCGGGCTTCGGCCTCGGCCACCGCGCGGAAGATTTCCAGCGCGAGGGTCTTTTGACCCGTGGTCAGCCCCGTTGCGCCCGAAACGATCGCGGTGATGTCCGAGAGGTTGCGATGTGAGTGCTGCTCCGGACTGGCGACGTGGGCCTTGATCGCCCGGAACCCGCACCGCATGACCGGCTCGAACGTGACGTCTACGCCGGGCAAACCCAGCGACCGGATTCCCGCACGAATCGCCTCGCCATCGACACCGGCGTCGACGAGGGCGGCGAGCGTCATGTCGCCCGCGATTCCCGAGGCACACTCCAAGTAGACCACCAGCACGTCCGTCTCCTCTCTCCAGCCAACAGTTTCTGAAGCGTCGCGGTGACGACAGAATCGCACGTCTGTCGCCCGATCAAGCCGCCTCTCCCCTCGGAGTGTAAAGGCCAAGGGACTAACCCACCACAACACAGTCGTGCGAATGGTGACGATGCACGGGGGGAGCGTTGATTTTCGAGTGCGCTACGAGAGCGCTCACTGAAGCCGCTCCCAATGGTGGAGCGTTTTGGCTGGTGGGATGGCGGGGCGGGGCGGGAACCTGCGAAGATCGGTTCATGGCCGTGATACTGCTGACAGGTTGGGACGCCGATGCCCGGACGGCGTGTTTGGTTGCCCGTTATCGGGACGGGCTCGACGCTGCGCGGCGCCGGATGGAGATCGGCACGACGCTGTGGCTGGCACCGACCCAGCGAGCGGTTCGCGATGTCGAGACACGACTCTTCCGCGCACAGGCGGAGACAGGATCGGTCGCCCTGTTTGCCCCGAACATCTACACGTTCGATGGCTTTGCCGAGGCGATACTTTCCCAGGCAGGACGCGAGATTACGCCCGTCTCACCCGCGTACCGCAGGCTGTTACTGCGACAGGTCGTGCAACAGGCTCTCGCAGCGGGGCAGCTGCGCTACTTCGGCGCGATTGCCCAGACGACCGGCTTTCTCGACCTTGTTGAATCCTTTATCGCCGAACTGAAACGGGAAGAGGCGTGGCCGGAACGGTTTGAAGAGATCGTCACGGCGGGTGGCGGGGCCCGGCGACGCGACCTGGAACTGGCAGGCCTCTATCGCAACTACCAGGCGGTCCTGCTTTCACGGCAACTGTACGACACCGAAGGTCGGTTCTGGTCGGCGCGGCAGGCGCTGGCGCAGGGGGCCTGGGGCAGGTTTGATCGCGTGAGGCAGGTGGTGGTCGATGGCTTCGCCGATTTCACGCGAACGCAGATCGATCTCGTCTGCGACCTTGCGGCGCGGGCGGAGTCGGTCACGATTTCCATGCCCGGACTCGATTCCGACGACCGTCCCGACCTGTTCGCGAAAACGCGTGCTGTCGCTGCGGAACTGCAGGCGTCACGTTCCGTCAACATCGGACCGGTCACCATCGAGCCGCTGGCAACGCCACACCAGAACGCAGCGCTGGCTCACGTCGCCCAAGAGCTGTTCAAAAACCCGAGGACGGTTCGCGTTGCCGATTCCGCAACAGGGGTGTCGATTGATGCCGTGGCCGGGGCGGCGGGAGAAGGTCGGGCCGTGGCCGCGCGGGTCAAACGAATGCTTGCCCAGGGGGTTTCGCCGGGCGACATTCTCGTGACCACGCGCGAACCGGGGGGGCTGGAGTGGCTGCGAGCGCTGTTTGCGTCCGCAGGCATTCCCGTCGCCGCTCCCGTGTCGACTCCCCTGGCGCGTACGCCGCATGTGCGACTGCTACTCAGTCTGTTAAGGCTGGAACGCGACGACTGGCCGTTTGACGCACTCCTGGAGGTGCTTCAACATTCGTTGTTCGCTCCGAAATGGGATTCGTGGGTTGCCGATCGCTCGCCGATGACGATTGGCCTGGCGCTGCGACGGTACAAGCTGTCGGGGGGGCGACGCGACATTCTGGAGGGGCTGGCCCGCCGCCTGCAGCCTGACGAGGGCGAGCCCGCACCGGGCGTCGCGCACACCTGGTCGATCCTGTTGAAGCTCGAACGGGCGCTGGCCCGCATCCGTCCGGTGCAGGCGCTCGGGGACTGGGTGGATGCGCTGGTTGCGCTGGCAGGAGAGCTCGGCTTGGTACCGCCGGCTGCCTGGCGCACTGAAGGCTCGCGCGACCATCAGCGATTGTGGCGTGCCTGGGACCTGTTCGAGCGGTCGTTATTTGGACTGAAACGAGCCGCGGACGTTGCAGGGGACCCCACCGTCGACAATTCACCAGATGCGCCGCCGCAACCGACCTGGTCGCTGGACCAGTGGCTGGTGACGCTGGCGGACCTGCTGGAAATCGACACCGTTCCCGATGGCGAAGACGAACGCGGCTGCGTGCGGATTCTGGACCCGGTGCAGGCCCGGCATGTCGACTGCAAAGTGCTGTTCGTGACGGGATTGACGGAAACCAGCTTCCCTTCGCCGCTGCGGGAAGACTGTTTTTTTTCCGATCGCGAACGGTCCGAACTGCATCGCCGCGGGCTGGCGCTGGCCCCCCATGCCAGCCGACTCGAAGAGGAGCAGTTGCTGTTCTGGTCGCTGGTCACCCGGCCGCGCGAGCAACTGGTTCTGTCGTATCCCCTGGTTGATGCCAAGGGGTCGCCGCT
>JAIXZD010000180.1 GCA_027489895.1 Planctomycetaceae bacterium | reverse complement strand
TGCTCGAGCTGTTCTTGTAGACAACCCCCTCCGCGTTGACGATGCACATCGTCGGCAGCGAGATGATCCCGAACTGCTTGGCCAGCGGACCTTCCAGCCCACCTGGTTCCGCCACGTGCTGCCACGGCAGCTTGTGCTGCGCGATGTACGCGGTGGCCGCCTGGGGATCGGTGTCGAGATTCACGCCCAGAATCTCAAACTTCCGCTCGTTGTACTTCGAGAACAGCTCTTTCAGTTCCGGCAGATCCTCCGTGCATGGCTTGCACCAGCTCGACCAGTAGACCACGAGCACAATCTTGTTGCGGTACTGCTTGATATCGACCGGCTTCCCGTTGAGTCCGTTCCCCGCCAGCACCATCGGTTTGCCGACCAGCGTCAGCCGGGTGAGCGCGCCTTTGGCCCGCTCGGCTTCGGCACTGGTGGGATGATCCTTGACGATCTTGTCGTACCAGTCTTTCGCTTTCTCGGTCTTGCCGCCGAACTCCAGCGCGATCGCGATCTGCTGCGAAGCGTTGGCCGCATCTTCCGATTTCGGATTGGCGAGCACCCATTTTTCGAGTTGGGCCAGCCAGGCCTCCTGAATCTTCTGCCGCTCTTCGTTGGGGGCTTCCTGCATCCGTTCGCCGTACTCGCCCACCATGATCCGGTAGTCGATGTACGAAATCAGCGGCGATTTCGGATTCAGCTTGGTCACGTCCTGCGAAATCGTCTTCAGCATCGGGATCCCCTCGGGATAGGCCGAAAGCTGCACCGCCGCCGTGATCGTGTCGATCTTCTGGCGAATCCACTGCTCGTCGTCATCCGCCTTGGCGATGATTGCGTCGAGAAACTCCAGCCGCGCCTTGGTGAACTTGCCCACCTCGGCCTTCCCCGAGTTCGGGGGCGGGGCCTTTTCATCGAGTTCCCGCAACCGATCGACCAGCTTCTGAATCTCGGGCGAAATCGCGGTGGAACTATCGGCCACGGCACCCGCGGCGGCCCCAGCGACCACGGCCGGTTCCATCAGCAGGCCCGCCTGCGAGACGGTGACCGAGTCGCCTTCCAGTGGAGTCGGCAGACTCGTCATCTTCCAGACATCGCCGACGCGCACCAGCTCGCCAATCTGAATCAGCCCCGGCTGGCCACCGACATCGACAATCGCCATCACGTTTTCGTAGACGAACAAATCTTTGGGCGTGCCCAGTTGATCGGCCGGAATGACACTCGGAGCCGAGCCGTCGAACCGCATCCAGCTTGTTTTCGGGGTGACGATTTTCGACCCGGCAATCGCCTTTTTCAGCTTTCCAGCCGGATCGGCCACCGATTCCAGAATCTTGGCCTGCATGCCTTTCTCGATCCCCAGCGACCCGAGGTCCGCCGGCGAAACCAGCAGCGGTGTCAGCAGCGCCGCGTCCTGCGTGAGCAGCGCCCGCACGGCGACTTTGGTCACTTCCTCGGCCGAGATCATCTTCCAGACTTCGATCTTGCCATCTTCGTTCTGGTCGATCCCCCACCGCAGGCCGCCCGTATTCAGCCAGCGGACCTGGTTCGCCTTGCGATTGCCATCCGAATCGATGTCTCGATAGACCTCGATCCCGTTCTTGAAGTAGCCGTAGAGATCGACGGCGCCATCGCCATCGCTATCGAGAAACCGGCGGTAAACCAGCCCATTCGGGCCCGTCAGCAGGTAGCCCGACGTCTTGCCTTCCTTGAAGACGTTGACTTTGCATTTTGCGACATCGGGCTTGTCGACCAGGTCATAGTCGACATCGGGCTGACTGGGCCGGAATGCCAGAATCGTTTCCGGGCCGGGATTGTCCGCCCGCGCCACCGTGACATCGCCGCAGATCGCGACAGCAAAACCGGCCACCCAGACGGTGACCATCGACCAGCGCACCCGTAACCCAACCGACATGGGACCGCTCCCTGAAAACCCGTGCGCGGGGCGCTCCGCCCCCGCAAAACTGCATCTAACCGATATGTAGCGAAACAACCGCAACCGGTCATCCCCATTTTTGCCAGCAGCACGGGGAGTGGCACGCCGTAGCGGAACGCGTGAGCGTTCCAAACCGCCAACACGCCCCCAAAGGCAAAAGTGCCGTGCCATGCTTGCACCGCTTCGGGGCAAGCATGCCAACCATGGGCCAGCGCGGCCCTCACCAAGACGACCTGTTCCTTCCCGGCCCCAATCGGTCGCAAGCGGCCGCCCGACGGCGTTTCCCTCCACGCGAATGTCTTCCGCGCCAGCGCGAGTCGGGGAAGCCTCACGGCTGGGTTGTCTACCAGCGTGTTCCCCGCGTTCGCTACAGCGTCGGGCCGATGTTCCAGGGGGCGAACTCTTCGTCGCCAATCCCCTGTAACTCGCTCTTGGTCTTCTCCCCGCTCGCCACCGCGATGATCTTCTCAAAAATCTGTCGCCCGACCTCTTCCACCGGCACCCCGTCCAAAATCACCCCGGCGTTGATGTCCATATCCGGTTCCATCCGTTCGTACATCGGCGTGTTCGTCGCGATCTTGATCGACGGCACCGGCTTGCAGCCGAAGCAGCTTCCCCGCCC
>JAIXZD010000140.1 GCA_027489895.1 Planctomycetaceae bacterium | reverse complement strand
GTTGCCCAGTTGCCGGGTTGGATTCTGGAAGCGACGACGGCGAGTTATGCGGACGGAGTCCTCTACACGACGTCCGCCGAGGGCGAGATTGTCGATGTTCCGCAACCCATGCCCGACGTGGCAGACCCGGCGATCACAAACGCAGATCCTTTGCTCGCTGCGCTCGGTCGGCTGCACGCCGGACATCGCTTTCCCGTGACACTCGCGGACGCCGCACTGTCCCTCGCGTGGACTGAACAACTGCTGGCACGCCTCGTGGAGGCAGAGAAGAAATCAGTGGGATAGGCTTCCAGCCTGTCAGCTCCGCTTCGGAAAGCCTGGAGACATGACAGGCTGGAAGCCTATCCCACGAAAAACCGCCGTGTAGCGGACCGCGTGAGCGTTCTCCAAGTGCCCGCCGACTACCGCAGGCCCGACTGCCGGGTGACGAAAAACTCGAAGCCTTTTCCCGCGGGGCGAACCGAAAAGTAGGTCCGACGCACCTGCTCGGGTTTGCGCTTGGCGAACTCGAACTCCAACTGCAGCAGACGTTGTTCGACGGCGGGCGGGTAGAAGTGAAACAGCGTGCCCGAGCCCGCGTCGATCCCGGCCTGCCTCAGCAACTGGAGATCGGCAAGGCGACGATTGCCGCCCTGCCAGGTCATGTAGAGTCGCTTCTCACCCGCCCCGCTGGTCACCTCCCGTCGCTGGGGTTGGGCCGCGGAGAACTGGGACACGAAGGTGATCTTTCCCTGAGCGAGAACACCAATTTCCACGCCGAAGAAATCGAGAATCCGGGCGTACTGGTCGAGAGACTGTCGATCTCCGTACTCGACGTACCAGCGTTCCTCCCGTGGGAACCCGGCCTTGCCCTTCCCCTTGCCCAGGGCGGCTTTTCCGGTGCCGCTGGCCTTGCCCCGTTTGCCTGTTGTTTCGGGGGCGGCATCAAACTGTTTCTGCGACTGCTCGACCGCCTGGTCGGCCAGTTCCAGGACGCTGTCGAGCATCTCTTCGACCTCGCTGGTTTCCGACTGCTCCTCGGCGAGCGACGCATCGGACCGTTCTTCCTCGGCCGGGGCATCGACGCGCAGCGTCTCGTCGATCGCGCCGTCTTCTTCGCCCCCGGCCAGATCGATGATCTCGACGGCGACCGCCTGGGGAGCCGGTGGCCTGCGCGAGGCATACCATGCGGCCCCGACCAGCAATGAAACGCACACGAGTCCGCCCACAACGGAATACAGCAGCGACGACGCCGATTCGTACGGTGTCGTCGTCAACACAGGCAGGCGGCGCGCGTTGGAAATGCTGATACCTCAGAGTAAATGACGAATACCGAATACCGAATGACGAATACCGAACGCGTACCTCAGGTCCCTCGCTTCATTTCAGTATTCGTTATTCAGTATTCAGTATTCGGTATTCGTGATTCCCTTTCCTATTTGCCCAGATCGTCTCGTTCATCGTACGGCCTTACAGAGAGATACCAGGCCCGCCAGGCTTTGTGGGCTGCCTGCTTCTGACCTTCTGTGGGTTCATCCGTCGGTGGTTCGGGAATGGGGCGCCGTCCGAGAAACTGGAGGGCGTTGCGGGCTTCGACAACGCACTCCGCCTCGGAATCGAGCAGGCCCTGAATCAGAACGGGCGCGACGGTGAGGTCGTTCGAGCGCCCCAGCGCCCAGAACGCGGTCCGCCGGACTTCGGGCCGGCGGTCGCGGGCCAGTTTCAGCAGCCTCTCCTTTTGGCCAACGAGCGCCCGAATCTGTTCGGTCGAGACCTGCTCCACCAGTTCCGTCTGGCCCGACTCGACATCGAGCACCGCCGGATTTTCCAATTGGGCGAGAAGCTCTTCGACGGGTGTCTTGGGTTTTCGAGTTTCCAAGCCTTTCGCGCCAATCCGGGCGGAATTCAAGTCGTCGGGCAGCCCGCGTCCTCCGATGAGTATCCCCGCGCCGAACGTTGGCTTGCGCTGAATGGGTTTCACGAGTTTGGCCGTGGCGCGAATGAGAAACAGCACGGCGAACGAGGTTCCCACCTGGGCGCTGCCGCCATTGACCCACTGTCCTTCGGGCGACTGCATCTGGCAGAGTGTGGTGGCGATTTCCTCGTACCAGTCATGCTGGCCCAAGTGCGTCTTCCCCGAGAGCGCGCCGAGTCGTTCAATGCCGTAGAAGTAGTATGTCATCCATTCCGCAGGGCCGCCGCCATCGAATTTCGTCCGAAAGTTCTGTTGCAGCCAATTGAGCCCCCGTTCGATCCCGGCGTTGAGGCTGGCCAAAGGGATCGTCGGGGCCGGGCCACGGACTGGCCCCGACGCAGCAGCGACGGCAGGTGTGGAGGGTGGTTCGACGGGGCCTTGTTCCAAGACCCCGAAGCGACGTTTCTTGCGCGAAGGCGCGGGCGTGGCGACTTCTGGCTCGGGGGGCGCCTCGTCTTTCTGATCTGGAAAGAGCTGCCGTCGGCAGACCAGCAGGCTGCCGGTCCCGGCCGCGGTCATGGTGTGCCGGACCTCTCCCCCTTCGTCGGGGTGGTAGCGGAACCCGCCATCGAGCAGTTGTGTTCGCAGGTGCCACGCCGCCGCCCGCTGCCAGACGCTGCGTGGCACATCGATCCCCGCGCGGGTCGCCTCCCACAACCCGAGAATCCCGTATTGGGAGACGCTCGTATCGCCTTTCTCCCGCCGTTCGGGGTAGTCCCATCCGCCCGAGTTGTGCTGATCGTCTATCAGGAACTTGGCGATCGCGCCGATCTCGTCGCGGTAGGCCACAAGGTCGGCTCCCCCCAGAAGCATGGCGGCGACACCCGCCTCGTAGACTGCCGTGTGACCGTTATTCGCCTGGTAAACACCGTTCACAATCCGTGTCCGAATACTGCCAATCGCCGCCTTCACCGCCGACGATTCCGGCGACTCGCCCGCCTTGACCAGCGCCAGCGCCACGAGCAAACCACGGCCGTAGTCCCCACCCGTTTCATGCGCATGGGCGCTTAACCAGGCCACGCCGAGGCGAACCCGGTCGCTGATCTCCTTGGTCGGCCCGAGATCGAACTCTTCCGCCTGAACCGGCGCGGGTTGCAGCGGGGACACGGACCAGGCCCAAACCGCAAGACACAATCCCAGCGCGACGACCAGACGGGGTAGACCGCGACTCGATGGGCCGGTCTCGCGCGACATGGCATTTCCCCTATGACAAATCTAGTCCACCCGATCCGACGGACGCACCCGGCACGGACATACCACCCGTCAGAACGTCCATTCTGCAAATCATACCCGAGTCTTGTCCGACGCGCCTGCTGCAAAACGCGAGCAGTCACCCCGCCGGTTTTCACCGACCCCTGACAGGTCCGGCTCGCCTTGAAACTCTCTCATTACGCCAGTCTTTAACAGGGAATTTCCTCTACGGGACCATGCACCGGCCGCCGCAGGCGACGATCGTTTGCCCGGTGATGAACGAGGCCTGGTCGGAGAGGAGATAGACGGTGAGGTCGGCAATCTCCGAAGGTTGGCCAATCCGCTGCATTGGCGTCGCGGTGATCAGGGCCTGCTTCTGAGACTCGGACACGGTGTCGATGATCTCGGTCTCAATCAGTCCCGGGGCAATCGCGTTGACGCGGATTCCTCGGGCCGCCCAGGCGGCCGCACACCCTTTGGTAAGCCCCGCCAGACCCGCTTTACTCGCGGCATACGCGATCGACAGCGGCCTGGGCTGCAGCGCCGAGATCGACGAGAGATTGACGATCCGTCCGAACCCCCGCGCCAGCATCTGATCTTTCACTGCCCAACTGACCAGATAGGTGCCCGTCAGATTCACGTCGAGCGTCCGTCGCCAGATGGCCGGCGTCACCTGATCGAACGTCACGTAGTCAAACACACCCGCACTGTTCACCAGCAGGTCTACTGGTCCGAACGCGGCCTCCACTTCGCCGACCATGCGGGCCACATCCCCGTCGTCCGCGACGTCGCCCCCCACGGCGATCGCCTCGCCGCCGGCCGAGCGAATTTCGGCGACTACGGCCTCGGCGGCGTCGCGCCGGGCCCGGTAGTTCACCGCGACCCGCGCCCCGGCCTGGGCCAACCGGCGGACAATCGCCGCACCAATCCCCCGCGAGCCCCCGGTGACGAGTGCCACCCTCCCCTTCAGGCCGGTCAGGATGACTTCAGTGCTCTGTGACGAATTCGAGGAGTCCATATCGACTGGTCCGGGGAAGGTTGGGTCGGGAAAACCCTGCGGGGGTCCGCAGTCCGGACATCTCGCGCCAAGGCATTTCCACCACATGGCGAAGGTCCGTCGGTCCGATACTACGGTAACCAGGGGGGCAGCGGGTGCGAACCGAACAGAATCGGGCCGCACAGACTGCCCCGCGGGATTTGTCACCGCAATCGTTACGGTTTTCCAAACGGTTGACGACGTGGGGCGACGCGGTTCTCCGCAAGTGGCCTTCAGTTGGCGAACGGGTTTGGTGATCAGAACGCAGAGAACCGGGTCTTGCGCTCAATCGCCAGAACCACGGATGGTTTTGGTCGCGGCAGTATTCGAGTCAGAGTCGATTTCGACTTCCTCAGGGATTTGGGGTGGTTTTATGGTGCGGCGGTCTATCTCCTCGCGGTTTTCCACGGCGTTGCGGGGCGTCATCAACAGTGTGGCGGTCGGAGTCTGTCTGACGGCAGTCGCCTCGCCCGTGTTCGCCCAGGGCATTGTGCCAGGCTCCGGGACCAAAGTGGCCCAGGTGGGCGACGACTTTGAAGACGAAAAATGGCAGTACGTCTTCAACAATCCCAAGGCCAGTTCAAACATTGACCAGGACATGCGTCAGCCTTCTGGCGGAGCCACCAATGGCCGCTGGTGGGAAAGCATGTACCGTGGTCATCCCGATGTGATCAAACGCGTCCCTACTCCGGCCGGTGGTATTCCCGGCAGCAAGGGCGCGATGCTGATGCAGACGAAAGAATCGGGCATTCCCGGCATGCTCACGCAGAAGGACCAGCAGGACGATCTGCTCGCCAGCGTGAGCAACATCATCGGCTCGGTCTCGCCAGCGCGTGGTCCGAGCGTGGTTGTTCGCGTCTATGTCCCCGCCTTCGAAGAGTTTGAAGGCCGGACGGGCTCGACGTTCGGGTTCCGCCTGGACTGCCAGACGACCTACACGAAAATGGGCGGAGGCGGGTTCCTGCGGTCATCGCGGAGCATGCGGAAGACCGAACCTTACTGGCCGGGCATGTTCATCCAGTTTGTCACCAAGCGGGACGGCCGTGCTCAGGAAGACAGCGCACACATCCTGATTCGTTCGGATGAACAGGGCCGGGACCTGATGGGTCCGAAGCTGAAGCCCTCGACGTGGTACACGCTGGGCATGTCGGTCACGCCGGATGGCCGGGTTCACTATTACGTTCGTGAGGGGGTCGAGAACCTCACCGCGAAAGATCATGTCAGCTCGCAGTTGCCCTACGGGTACAACGCGGAACTGGTGCACACGTTCTTCTTCAACGTGGTGAACCAGGATGACGGACGCAGTTGGTCGACCAAGTGGATTGTGGATGACCCGTCGTTCTACATGGCGTATTAAACCACGCCTGACCAGACGGGTCCGCGCGGGCCGATTTCGGGATGACCGGAATCGGCCCGCGTCGTTCTTTGCGTGCGCGATTGTCGCTAACCGCCCAGTGATGCCTTCAGCGAGGCGATCTCGCTTTGGGCGATGGCCAGGGTGTTGGCCAGTGTCGCAACCTGATCGGACAGTTCGCGGTGCGAGGTGCGCAGATGGGCCAATTCGCGGCGCAGGTCTTCGAGCAGCGTCCCGACTTGTGCCGTGCCCGCGGCGGCGGGCGAAGTCGCGACCGGTGCTGCAGCGTGAGGGGTGGAGGGGGCTGGAGACGAGGCTGCGGCAGTCGCCACGGCAGGCGGGACGGCCGGTGACCGCGCCGGTTCGGGAGCGAGAGCGGTCCAACCCGCGGTGCGCTCGCCAGGTTCGTACCAGGTGTGGTCGACTTCGACGCCGCGGCGGTCGAGCGGGCCATTCGCCACGACCAGCCCCAGTTCGACCAGTCCCTGCAACTCGACCCGAAGCTGGTCCTGGGAAGGAATCTCGACCATCCGCCCGGCGCGGGTCCGCAGATCGCCCGGCTGCTGGCGTCCCCGCAGCAGCAGCTCGCACAGGACGGCCAGTTGTGCTTCCGAGATCGTCAGCCGCTTGCGGACGTAATGCCGGTACTTGGGCACCCGCGCGCCATCGGAATGCATCTCGCCGACGAGGCCTTTCTCCCGCAGGCGATCGAGCAAGTCCTGCACCTGGTCCTCGTCGTAATTTGTGACCGGATCGCGGTTGTTCTTCTGGTTGGAGCCCGAGGTGCAGCTCTTCAGCGTGAGAGGATATTGATCGGGCGTGGTGAGCCCTTTTTCGATCAGCGTCCCGAGAACGCGCCGCTCCCCACGCGGGAGCGACTTGATCGGGGGCATGTCGGCGAATTCGTCGGCCACGGGGAACAGCTCCGTCAGGTCAAGGTGCGGCGACATCAATTGGAACGCGTCAAACTAGCGAGCGACTGTAGAGTGGGCAGTGCCCGCCCTACGACGTTCTGGCACGTCACACTGCGGCGGGCACGTTCGCGGCTTCTTCGGCGCGGCGCTGGGCCAGTTCTTTCAGGACGGTTTCGACCAGGCCCACCAACGGCACCTTGGTCGCTTCGGCGAGGTGCCGCCATTTCAGTTCGACGAGGCCTTCCTTCAGGCTCTTGCCCCCGACCACGACGCGGAGCGGGAAGCCCACAAGGTCGGCATCCTTGAATTTGACGCCCGGCCGCTGGTCGCGGTCGTCGAGCAGCACATCAATCCCTGCGTTCTGGAACGCGGCATAGAGCGACTCGGCCGCCTCTTTGCACTCGGCTTCGGCCACGTTGATCGGCACGAGCACCACTTCATAGGGAGCAATCGCCAGCGGCCAGCAGAGGCCCCCCGCGTCGTGACGCGTTTCCGCCAGACCCGCGAGAATCCGGTTCACGCCGATTCCGTAGCAGCCCATGATCATCGGGTGCCGCTGCTCTTTCTCGTCGGTGAATTCCGCCTTGAGGGCGACCGAGTACTTCGTCCCCAGTTTGAACACGTGCCCAACTTCGATCCCGTGAACCACTTCCAGCGTCCCATCGCCACGCGGAGACGGGTCTCCGGAGAGGGCGTTCCGCAGGTCGTGCGATGTGGTCACCTCGTAATCGCGGCCAATGTTCACGTTCGTGTGATGCGCGTCGGCCTGGTTCGCGCCGGTCACCGCGTTCGCGATGACGACGACATCGTGGTCGGCAATGATCGGACACTTGATTCCGACCGGCCCGGCGAACCCGACCGGCGCGCCGGTCACCGCTTCAATCGTGGCCGGGTCGGCCAGTTTGATCGACTTCGCCCCCAGCGCTCGGCGAATCTTGTTTTCGTTCGCCTCGTGGTCGCCGCGGATCAGCACGGCGACCGGTTTGTCGTCAGCCGAGTAGATCAGCGTCTTGATCAGTTGCGAGGGCTCAATCTTCAATATCCGGCTCACCTGCTCGATGCTCGTCGCGCCAGGCGTGGCCACTGTGGCGAGCGCCGCGGCTGTTGCCGGCGTGGTGATCGTGGGCGGCGTGCGGCCGGTCTCGGCCCGTTCAAGGTTGGCCGCGTAGAGGCCACCGCTCGAACGGACGACATCGTCTTCCCCGTTGGCGGCGGGGATCATGAACTCGTGCGAGGCGTCGCCGCCGATCGGTCCCGACTCGGCCTCGACGGGGAGATACTCCAGCCCGCAGCGGGAAAACACGCGGCAGTACGCCCGGTACATCTTCTGATAGACGGCGTCGAGCTGCTCGAGACTCGTCCCGAAGCTGTAGGCGTCTTTCATGATGAACTCGCTCGTTCGCAGCACGCCAAAGCGAGGCCGCTCTTCATTCCGGAACTTCGTCTGAATCTGGTAGAGGCAGATCGGAAGCTGACGGAACGAGTTGATGTGCCGGGCGACAAGGTCGGTCACCACCTCCTCGTGGGTGGGGCCCAGGGCCATGGGGACACGCTTCCCCTTCCGCTGGACTTCGAACTTCATCAGCACGTTGCCAAACGCGGCGAGCCGCCCCGTCTGCTCGAACAGCTCGACGGGGGTGAGGGCCGGCATGTGGATTTCAATCGCCCCGGCCCGCTCCATCTCGTCGCGGACAATCGCCTCGACCTTGCGCAGCGCCCGCCAGCCGAGGGGGAGATAAGTGTATGCCCCGGCCATCAACTGCCGGACCAACCCGGCCCGCAGCATCAACTGATGGCTGGGAATCTCGGCGTCGGCGGGAGTTTCCTTGAGGGTAGGAATGAAGGTTTGGGACCAGCGCACGATAACGTCCTGACCGAGGGGAAATAACGAGTGTTTCTCTTGCCGACCGCCTACGCCTTTCGAGTTCAACAGAATTCGCGTCAGCCTTGGGAGGTCGGCGTCCGGACCGCAAAACGGTGCGGCCGGGACGGGCGGGGATCATAGCAGAGGGCGGGGCGGCGATGAACCAGTGGGCGAGTGCGCAGGCCAGACCTGTGACGAGTGCGCGTGCCAGATGTCTGGCGAGTCGACCCTGACAGGTTCGGCTCGCCTCGAGGTCGACGACGCGATCCGTCACGGGGCCTGGCCCACGAGGGGTTCGCTTCCAACGAGGCCTGCTTCGGCGAGGGCTTCGACGAACTGCCGGGCGACCGGACCCGCGGCGACCCCACCCGACCCGGCCTGCTCGAGGACCACGACAAACGCGACACGCGGATGATCGGCCGGGGCGTAGCCCGCGAACCAGGCATGGTCTGGTCGGCCGCCACCAATTTCGGCGGTCCCGGTTTTGCCTGCGATCGACACTCGCGGTGACCGGACGGTTTTGTATCCCGTCCCTCCCGGTTCGGCGACAACGCGCCGCAGCCCCTCGCGAATCCACTCGAGCGTGGCGGGCCGCAATCCATCGAGGCGGGCACCGTCGTCACGATTCGAATGGCCCGCGCTCTGTGAGGAAACGGCCAGATGCGGCGTGACGAGTCGCCCACCATTGGCGATCACGGCCATCATCCGGGCGATTTGCAGCGGAGTCGCTGTCAGGTCGGCCTGCCCAATCGCCAATCCGAGCGTATCGCCCGAAGGCCGCGCACCGCCCATCGGCTTGGGCAGATGACCGGACGACTCGCCTCCCAGATCAATTCCCGTGGGCTGACCAAACCCGAACCGGCGTGCCCAGGTGACCAGCGAAAGCGGTCCCCCACGGCGGGCCGCATCGAAAAAGTAGACGTTGCACGACTTAGCGAGCGCTTCGGCCAGATCGACCTCGCCATGCCCGACGCCATAGTTGCGAAACGTCAGACAGCGATGCTGGGTCGGCTTGTCGAGATACCCACGACAGGCAAACGGTTCGTCCGGCCGCACAGTGCCCGACTCGACCGCCGCGACCGCGGAGACCACCTTGAACACCGATCCCGGAGGCAGCGCCATCTGTGTGGCCCGAGGAAAGAACGGCATGCGCTTGTCGGCCAGAGTGCGCTCCCAGTCTCCGGGTGACGCGTCGCTGAACAGGCCCAGCGAGAAGGTGGGGGCCGAAGCGGCGGCGAGCAATTGACCCGATTCGATCTCGATCGCGACGATCGCCCCGCCAATCGGCTGCGGGACGGGCTTGCCAGCCGCATCGACATGGGCGGGAGTCTCGAGCGCCGTGGCGAGCAACTCCTCCGCGGTTCGTTGAGCGCGAATGTCCAGCCCGATGATGACGTCCTGGCCTGGGCGAGGCTCGCGGATCACTTTGGTCGCGACGATTTCGCCCCGGCGATCCACCGTGAGTTGCCGCAGCCCGGGCACACCCCGCAGCGTCGAGGCATACGCCTGCTCCAGCCCGGTCACCGTTTCCTTGATTCCATCCGCGGCAGCCGTCCGGTAGCCGATGAGATGTGCCGCGAGCGATCCCTCGGGGTATGTGCGGCGGGTCGTCAGCTCGATGCGGGAGCCGGGGAACAGATCGGGCCGCGATTCAATGGCAACGGCTGCTTCGGGTGAAAGATCGTCGAACAGAGTGTGGTAAGCCTGCTCCTCTTCGATCACCAGGTCGTTGGCGTCGAGGCCCCGGTCGGGCGGAGTCGTGAGCGTTTCGATCACGCGTTCCCACCAGGGCCCCTTCTCTGTGACCGTTGCGCGGGCCGATGCTGCGACGGACGGTGCGCCTTCGCCGGGCGATGCCTGCCGGGCGAGGACGTTGTCGCGCACCCGTTCGACCCGGCGTTGAATGTCGCGGCGACGACGCAGCAGCTCGCGGTCGGGTTCGTTCGTGACGCGGGCCAGGCTGGTCCAGAGGGCGTCGCGGTCGCGAAGCACGCGGGCGATCTCGGCTTCGACGGCGGGCTTCCGCTTCCGTTGGGATTTGGGCAGCCGGGCGATGGCCGTCCGTTTCAGCCAGAGCGGATGCGGCGGCTCCTCGATCCAGCGGTAGTGCAACTTGAGCGCGAACAGTTCGCGATCGGCGGCGAGGATCGTGCCGTCTTCCGCCAGAATCCGCGCATCGCGCGCGGGGATCGGCTCCTCCCGCGTTTCCGTTCGGCTCACCTCAACCAGGTAGTCTTCTCCCAGACCCGCCTGAACATGCACCAGCCGCACCGCAATCACCGCGAGAGGCCCGACCATCAGCGCGAATAGAACCACCAGACGCACGACGGGAGCAGAGTCGATCGTCCAGGACGATCGGCCGGCCCCAACCTCGCTGAGTGGATTCCGTAGTGGATTCTGCACGTTCGATGGACTTGGAAAAGATTGGAGTTGAGGAGTAACGCCCCGCGGGTTTGGGGCGTGATGAAACAGGTCTGTCCGCGCTACGCCCGTCGATTCGAATTCTGGAGCGACCGATCAATGGCAAACGGGACGGATGTGTGAGGCCGGTGCAGCGACCAGACGACGAGTAGCGCCGTGGCGGCGGTCAACCCCCAGACTTCGAGCTGGGCGGGTCGAACCGAAATGGCGCCCAGGTGACCGGTCTCCACGGCCCTTAAACACGTTTCGAGGGTGACTTGCCCCGCAAACACCAGAATCGCTCCACACAAGGCCAGTGGCAGCGTGCGCGTCCTGGGACAGGCCCCGAAGACTGCCCCCAAGGCTGCGGTGGTCAGAGCCAGGAGAATCAGGCTTGGCCCCAGTCGGCCCCCACCCAACGCATCGACCGCCAGCCCCGTCAATGCCGCGACCCAGACCCCCGCCCGGCCGCCCCGCACCGCGACCAGTGGGCAGATCACGCCCCAATCGGGAGCGATGACCAGTCCCGCTCCCGCCAGAACGGGAGCGAACGCCAACACGGCATAAGAGATCAGCAGCAGTCCCACCATGATCCACCCTGATTCGTAACGCCCTAGTTCGCCAACACTCGGGACGAGTCCATTTCCAGCCGAATCACCCCCACGCGTTCCACTTCGTCCAGCAGGACGGTCGGCCGAACCCGAATCGTCCATTCCAGCCCGTTTTCGGGCAGACTCGCCTCTTCGACCACGCCGAACAAAAGCGGAGCCGTCACCCCGGTTTCGTTCGCCAGGCTGATCACCAGGTCGCCCGCCTCGACAGGCTCCGTCGGCAGGATGCGAACCAGTTCACACGCCGCCGAACCAGTCCCTTTCAACGTGCCCACGGCACCGAAGCTCAGCCCCGCCGGTGAGCGTCGGGCCAGCCGCACGCCCGCCCGAAACTCGAGGTCGGTGATGGGCCGGACCGTGCTGCTGTAGCGACCGGCATG
>JAIXZD010000344.1 GCA_027489895.1 Planctomycetaceae bacterium | reverse complement strand
ATTCAGGTGTTCCAGTGCCCCAGCGACACGAATAACTTCCGCCAGAACGCGGGTCTGAGCTACGTCGCCAACGTCGGGTATGGGGTCATCAATGCGGAGAGCGCTACGTATTCTCACAATGGCTCGTTTATCGACTGGGACGGAACCGGGGTGGGTTTGACGAACAACGTCGAGATTTCGCGTGATACCGGGGTGTTTCTCCGCGGCACGTTCAAGATGACGATCGACCGGATCTCGCAGCGGGATGGCTCGACGCAGACGATTCTGTTCGGCGAAAGCGTCAATGCACGCCATTGGGCACTGTCGGAAATTGTGACGGTTTCCACGGGGGCCACGGTGACGACGGCCGGGCTGCTGCCCGCCCAATTGAACGGGGCGACCGCTCTGACCAATGCGATTCTTGACACCGGTTTCGGTGTCGTCGCCTTCCGTGGCACGATTACCGGTTCAACTTCGGAAGTGGCGTTCCCCGCACTGGGAACGGGCGTCGGCCCGCTGACGTTGCCAGCGACGGTCGATATGACTCTCAGCAAGCCGAACTCCGCCGCTTCCAAGGCTGGTCCGCGGGGATTCCGCCCGTTCCTCAGCTCGGGCCATCCCGGCTCGTCGAACCTAATGTACTGCGATGGTCACGGTGGCTCGCTGAGCGATGCCATCGACCAGACCGTCTACCTCCGCCTGCTCACTTCGGGCGGTGCGACCCGTGGTCGTGGCCAGACCCCGCTGAGCGACGGCTCGTTCTAGTCGACCCCGCGTCGACAGTGTTGAATCTGCGTCAGGCCCGCAGTTCCGGAAGGAACTGCGGGCCTGACTTCGTTTCCGGAACGGGATTTGTGGGTAGGGTGGGCACTGCCCACCAGCAGAGCTGGGTTGCCAGAGGCTTGCGTTGTTAAGGATTGCGGTCGCTGCGCGGGGGAACGCTCACGCGTTCCGCTACAGGTCGGGGCGGGCGGGTGCGCTGTCCACTCAGGCGCGGGCGTAAGGGCTGCTGGCGTGGGCGGGGTCGGCGGTGCCCAGGCCTTCTGACAGGACTTCGCCGATGATTTTCACGGCGGTATCGACCTGTTCGGCCGTAACGTCGAGATGCGTGCAGGCCCGCAGTCGCTGGGGACCGGAGGCGTTGATCCGGACACCACGTTCCTTCAGTCGGGCGGAAAGGGCAGCGGCGGTTCCCAGTTCCGGTGCGAGGTAGAAGAACACCAGGTTCGACTGCACCTCGGGCACGGCCAGCGTGATCCCAGGGATCTTGAGGATGCCCGCGGTGAACTGCTGGGCGTGGGCGTGGTCGTCTTTCAGCCGGTCGAGATTGTTTTCGAGCGCGTAAATCGCGGCCGCGGCGGTGATGCCCGCCTGGCGCAGCGCCCCTCCGAACAGCTTCCGGACGCGGCGAGCGCGCGCGATATCGGCTTTGCTGCCGACGAGGATCGACCCCATCGGGCAGCCCAGCCCCTTCGAGAAGCAGATCGAAATGGTATCGATGTCGCGGACCATCCGATCGACCGGGACGCCGCTGGCCGTCACGGCGTTGAACAGGCGGGCGCCGTCGAGATGCACCGGCAGGCCGTTGGCGTGGGCCCATTCGCAGATGCGGTCGATGTTCTCCTGGGGATAGACCCGGCCGCCGCCCATGTTTGTCGTGTTTTCCAGGCAGACGAGGGCTGTCCGGGGGAAGTGCTGGTTGTCGGGGCGAATCTTCCCGGCGAGGTCGCCGACATCGAGAATCCCGCCATCGCCCTCGATCAGCCGACAGGAAACGCCGGAGAGGGCCGCGGGGGCCCCCTGTTCGTAGTTGGCGATGTGGCCGGTCGATTCGATGAGCAGTTCATCGCCCAACTGACAATGAATGCGGACGCCCATCTGGTTGGACTGGGTTCCCGACGAGGCGTAGACAGCGGCCTCTTTGCCGAGCATCTCGCAAATCATCGCTTCGAGGCGGTTGACCGTGGGGTCTTCCCCGAACATGTCGTCGCCGACCTCGGCCTCGGCCATGGCCCGGCGCATGCCGGGGGAGGGACGGGTCGCCGTATCGCTTCGCAGGTCGATTTCGTTCTTCACAGCCATTCCAGCGCGTCCTCGAAGTGCACAGGGCGACCCATCATCGGGCGAGACCATTTAGAACATACCCGCCCGGACCAGCCCTGTGTACGGAATTGCTGATTTCCGGTTTGAGCGCCTGTTCGAGAATGACGGGGAGAGCGCGTGGATGGGGAGGATTTTGGGGAACCACCAAGGCACAAAGACACCAAGGAAAGACGGGCGCCCCCCCTGATTCGCGGCACGAATGACGATGCCGACGAGAGCCTGTTGGCGAGCCGACTCTGTCAGGGGTCGGTGGAAACCGGCGCTCTCGGTTCAGATCTCACTGATTGATCGGCGTGTCGATCTCCGTTCCAAAACTCCCACCGACCCCTGACAGGGTCGGCTCGCCTGGCGTGGGGTTTTTGGGGGTCGTTGGTCATTCGGAATCGCTGCCAATACAACGCGGCATAACAGAACGTATTGCGAGCACATTTCGGGTCGGCAGAACATGGAACTTCGCGAGTGGGCTGATCGCATTCTGATGACGCCTGATCTTGAGGCGAAGCTGGCGTCTCCGCCGCGAGGCCTGACCGACGTGGCCCCCGGTGCGGCCGTTCGACCGTTGGTTCCTGCCCGTCCGCCCGGCCTGGAGTTTTGTGGACGTCGGCAGACGCCCCCGATGCCCCCGCCGCAGACGTTTGCCGAGCCGCGCCGCCGGGCGATTGCGCATCACATCATGGCCAATCATGAGCTGCAGGCGCTGGAGGTGATGGCGTTTGT
>JAIXZD010000239.1 GCA_027489895.1 Planctomycetaceae bacterium | reverse complement strand
GGGGAAGATGCCGTACTTCGAGAAGGGGGTTTCGACGCGCCTGGTCCCCGACGACGGCAGCGCCCGGTGGAAGGAACTGCTAGAGAAAGCGGCGGTCGAACCGTACTTTCCGGGCAAGAAGGGGTAAGGGGCTCTGAAAACAACAGTGGGATAGGCTTCCAGCCTGTCAGGTTCTAACTGGAGAGCCTGGAGGCGGATGGTCACCAGACCGGGGATCTGGCGCTTCGAGTCTGTTGAAGCCGGGAGAAAGGTCCATTGGCGTTCGGGAGTTGGTGAGAAGTGGTGGGCAGTGCCCACCCTACGCCGCGCTCGGAGTTACTCGACCGTCACGCTTTTGGCGAGGTTGCGGGGGCGGTCGACGTTGCAGCCGCGCTGGACGGCGATGTGGTAGGCGAGCAGCTGCAGCGGTATCGACGAGACCAGCGGTTGCAGGTAGTCCTCGACATCCGGAATCGTGATGACATCGTCGGCAACGGCGGCGATGCGCGAATCGTTTTCGGTGGCGATCGCGATGATTGGCCCCTTGCGGGCTTTCACCTCTTCGAGGTTGCTCATCACTTTCGGGTACATCGCGCCCCTGGGGATGACGAAGACGCTGGGCGTGTTTTCATCGACCAGCGCGATGGGGCCGTGCTTCATTTCGGCGGCGGGGTAACCTTCCGCGTGGATGTAGCTGATTTCCTTGAGCTTGAGGGCCCCTTCGAGGGCCACCGGAAAGTTGTAGCCCCGTCCCATGTAGAGGAAGTTCTGGGCGGAGAAGTATTTGGCCGCGACCTCTTGAACCTGCTCGTGGCACTTCAGCGTCTGCTGGATCGTCTGGGGCATGTCTCGCAGATGACCGATGATTCGTCGTCCCGCGGTGTACGACATGTGTCGCAAGCGGCCCAGGTACAGGGCGAGCAGCGTTAACACGGTCACTTGCGAGGTGAAGGCCTTGGTCGAGGCGACGCCGACTTCGGGACCGGCATGCAGAAAAATTCCGCCATCGGCTTCGCGGGCGATGGTGCTTCCCACGACATTGCAGATTGCCAGGGTGGGATGCCCTTTGCGCTGGCTTTCGCGCATCGCGGCGAGGGTGTCGGCCGTTTCGCCGCTCTGGGTGATGGCGAACACCATGGTGGTGTCGGAGAGTGGTGGGTTCCGGTAACGAAACTCGCTGGCGTATTCGACTTCGACCGGAATCCGCGCGAACTCTTCGATCAGATACTCGCCGACCAAACCTGCATGCCAACTTGTGCCGCAGGCGGTGAGCACGATGCGGTCGACCTGCCGCAGTTGCCGGGTGTCGAGGTTGAGGCCACCGAACTTGGAAGTGGCGGCGTCTTCATCGAGGCGGCCGCGCAGGGCGTTCTCGATGGTGTTGGGCTGCTCAAAGATTTCCTTGAGCATGTAGTGGGCGTAGCCCTTGAGTTCGGCCTCGTCATCGGACTGGTCGAGCACATGGATCGAAGGCGCGGTGACCCCACGATCGCGGTGGGTGACTTCCACGCCGCTCGTGGTGATGACGGCAATTTCGTGGTCTTCGAGGAAGACGACCTGGTCGGTATGGGGCTTGAGCGGAGTGGCATCGCTGGCGAGGAAGAATTCCCCCTTGCCCATTCCCAGCACGAGCGGGCTGCCGCAGCGGGCGGCCACGAGCATGCCCGGAAAATCCCGGAACAGCACGCCCAACCCGTAGGTCCCCTTGAGGTTTTTGATCGCCAGTTGCAGGGCCAGCAGGGGCGTCTTCGGATTCTCGGGGTCGGCCCCCAGTCGAGTCTGCTCTTCGAGATGGTGCGCGATGAGATGGGACACGACTTCCGTATCGGTGGACGAACGGAACACGAACCCCAGCGCCGTCAGCTTGTCTTTCAGGAGCGCGTAGTTCTCGATCACGCCGTTGTGAACGACGATCACTTCGCCATTCCCCCCGACATGCGGATGCGAGTTTTCATCGGTGATTCCGCCGTGGGTTGCCCAGCGGGTGTGCCCGATCCCGATGTTCCCCGACACGGGTTTCTGGTCGACGAGGGCTGCCAGTTCCGACACGCGGCCGACCTTCTTGCGGATCAGGATGCCGTCAGCCCCTTGGATGGCGATGCCCGCGCTGTCGTAGCCGCGGTATTCGAGTCGCCGCAGGCCTTCGAGGAGAATATCGGTCGCGTCGCGCGAACCCACGTAGCCGACGATTCCGCACATGTGAGCGAACCTTGGGGAACAGACAACGCCTCGCCACGGCGCCAAGGTCGGCGGTGGATGGGCGGTGTCGATAGGTAGACAGGGAATTGACCGATGGGACGGTGTCCATCGGCAGGAGGGGTTACTCGCCAGTGGGGCAAGCGCGGGGAACCTACCCGAAACCAGCCAGACAGGTCAATTCGCGTTTGCCGGAAAGGGGGAGGTGGATTGGTCACCACCAAGGCACGAAGGCACCAAGGAAAAGCTGGGGGCAAGTGTGTTAACGACCTGTGGCGGACTTTTTTGTCCCGTTGCGACGAAGATCTGGTGTTTTCGTGCCGGGCTGGTCGACCCATGGTCGGCATGCTTGCCCCGAAACGGTGCAAGCATGGCACAGCCCGTGAACTTTTCGCGTTTGGGCTCTTTGAGGTGATCCTTCAGGAAAAGCGGTGAGGACGTTGCCGCGACGCTTCCCACTGGAATGGGAACCGTTCATCCTGCCGACTTGGGATTTCTGCAACCGGTAAGGAACGTGGTATGTCGACGCGATTGCTCGAAGGTCAGGTGGCGTTGGTGACGGGGGCGGGGCGGGGCCTGGGGCGGTCGTTCGCCGAGCAACTTGCGGCGCTGGGGTGCGCGATTGGCGTCCATGGCCTGCGGGAAAATGGCCCGGCCGAGTACGGGGAAGGGACCACGCTGACAGAAACCGCCCGTGAGATCGGGGCGAAGTACAACGTGAAAACGGTCCGCGTGCTGGGCGACTTGTCGGTGATGGACGATGTGGCGCGGATCGTCTCGACCGTTGAAGCGGAACTCGGGCCGCTCGATATCTTGGTGCACAACGCGGGGGGAGATATTGCGGCGGCTGGGGGCAAGCCCAACCCGAACGATGCGGTGTATATCAAGGAAGTCGATGTGCGGAGCGTGCTCGACCGCAATCTGATGTCGACCATTTTCGTTTGCCAGCAGGCCGCCCGGGGCATGATGGAGCGGAAGCGGGGACGGATCGTCACGATCAGCTCGATCGCCGCGTTCAAGGGGATTCCCACCTCGGTGATTTATGCCACGGCGAAAGCCGCTGTGGTGGAGTACACGCGTTGCCTCGCCGCGCAGTTGCGGGAGTACAACGTGACGGCCAACAGCATCGCGCCGGGGGATACGCGCACGGGCCGGTTTCTGGGGACGCGGACGGTGGAAGAATCGCGATTGGTCGAAAGCGGGACGCTCGACCGGATTGGCCTCGTCGACGAAGTGACGCGGGTCGTCGAGTTTTTTGCAGGGCCTTTGGGGCAGTTTGTCACCGGACAGGTGCTACGCGTGGATGGCGGCAGTCAGCTTTGGCCGAACTGAAATTGTGCCCACCCTACGGCTGGACGACGTACCAGGCCATGGCGGCGTGGTTGCAGGAGGCGGCGAACAGCACGCAGAGGTGCCATGCGGCGTGAAAGTAGGGGCGGCGATGGTCGTTCATCAGGAACCACGTGCCGCCGCTGTACCCGAGTCCGGCGAGGACGATGAGCGTCCAGCAGCCTGCGGTGAAATGCGCCGCGAGGCTGGGAAACGCGATGACGGGGAACCAGCCGAGCCCCAGATAGATGGGCAGGAAGATGCGGTTGACGCTTTGTCCGCGGAGCTTCGACCAGAACCCGGCCACAGCCACGGCCCACATCGCTGGCAGCATCCATTCGAGGGGGCCGCCCGTGAGGTACTTCAGGAAGTAGGGCGTGCAGGAGCCGGCAATCAGCAGAAAGATGCAGGCCTGGTCCAGGATGCGAAACAGATGCCGCCAGTGTGGCTGGTGAATCAGATGGGAACAGAAGGAACAGAGGAACGTCGCCACGAGCGTCGCCGTGTAGACGGCACAGCCTGTCGCCAGTCCCGGCTGATTCATCGCCTGGGCTGAGTGCACGAGCTGGACGCCGCCCCAAAGCCCGACCAGGGCGCCTGCCCCATGCAGCAGAGCATTGAGCAATTCCTCGCTCCAGGGGAGCGGCACGGGATAGTCGCGAAGCAGGCTGGGGACCGAAGCGACCGTGCCCGCGAGAGGGGCGCCCGCAGGGCGCAGCGCCACCCATCTGGGAAGTCGATGGTGTTGAACAACCGCATTCCGACCCGCGGCATAGAGGGCGCGGAATTGGCGGGAAGGACCGCGAGAGCGGCCGTTCGTCGCTGGGTTCGGAGTGGCAATCCGGTGCATGAGAGGCTTCCAGATCGGATCGAACGGCGTCGCAGAGACCGGGACGAAACGATGCAGCCGCGGAGAGGATCGAGGCTCAGTGCCGAAGCACTTTGCGGAGAATCGTGAGTCCAACCACGAGCAGAATGCCGTTGGCAATCCACATGCCGAAGCTGGGGTCGAGGTCGTTGTTTTTGGAGAGGTTCTGGGTGAGCAGGACGACGGGGTAGTAGATTAGCAGAATGGGCACGAAGCAGAGGAAGAAGTTCGTCAGGAACTGCCGCTTGCCCTGAAGGATCGAAAACGGGCTGCCGACGAGCGCGAAAAAGAAGCAACTGCAGGCGAGGGCGAGCCGCGTGTGAACTTCCGTTTCCAGTTTGGAGAACCGGTTGGCGAGACCTTCCATGCGAATCTCGTAGACCTGCAACCGGGGGTCGTTGAGCTGGTAGTAGTTGCCGTGCGTCAATGAAAAGGCGACGAGGGCCATCTGCACGTGGTCGCGTTCGCTGCGCTCGCGATTGATCTTCACCATCTCCTGCCGGATGCCTTCGATGGTGAGGTTGCGGGGGCGCTCCTCGTCAATCTTCATGGGAAGGGGAAACGTGCGGGTATCGCGGTCGACTTTGACGGACACGGATCCACCGGTGGCGATATCGGCCTTGTACAGGCTGAGATAGGCGAGTCCCTTGTCGACATCGAACTTGATGGTTGCTTCCTGCGCCTGGATGGTGACGCGGCTGCCATCCTTGCGTTCGATCTGAAAGGTAGGGTGAATCAGCCGTTTGCCTTCGACGGCCATCACGGTGATCGACAGCCCCTGGTCGACGTTGTTCATCTGCTGCCGCGTGCGGAGCACATCGAGGAAGATCTCTTCCATGGCGGCGGTGATGATCCGCTGGATGTTCTTGTGCGACCAGGGAATGAACTGGTCGGTGAGGACGAACGTGCCCAGACTGAGAAACGCCGCGAGGACATAGGCCGGCCCGAGCAGGGCCATCACACTGATGCCGGCGGCTTTGGTGGCCGTGATCTCCTGGTCACCCGAGAGTCGGCCGTACACGACGCAGACCGTGAGGAGCAGCGTCGCGGGAATGGTAAACGGCAACAGCCCCGGCACGATGTAGGGCAGAATTTCGACGATCTGCCGGTAGCCAAGTCCATTGGCGGCGGCCTCCCGAACGACGCCGACGACAACGAGCAAGAGGGTGAGGCCGGTCACGATCATTGAAAACACGCGCAGCAACTCGATCAGAACGTAGCGCTGCAGGAGTTTCATGGGGCGTGATCGAATCCATTCGAGTCGCGAGGAACCTCGCCCCGCCCCGGAAGGGGGGCCAGACAAGTGGCGGAGACTACCGGATTCGGCGGAAACAGATCAACGCGGGTTTCGGCGCGGCGGTTCAGCGCGGGGCGACGCGGGGAGCGAAGAGTCTTTCTTTGACCACCAAGGCACGAAGGCACCAAGGAAAGGCCTCGGAGGTCGCTGGTGGTCAGAGTGTCAGGCGAGCCGACCCTGTCAGGGGTCGGTGGCGACGGGGACTGTTGACGACAAGGCCGATCTGTCGGTGCGAGGTGTGTATTCGTCAGCGGTATTCACCGACCCCTGACAGGGTCGGCTCGCCAGATCCGTTCTCAACGTCGCCTCGAACCTGCGCTAATGGTCAGGTCGGTAGGCGGCGGGGGCTGGGTGGTCGGATGGCGCCAGAGAGGCGGCAACGGTTCGAGTTTCGGGGGCCATTCGGCGGGCGAGGAAGGCACGCAGGGTCAGGGATTCTTCCCTGTCCGGGTTGAGGGCGAGGGCGCGTGAGACGCTGGCGTCGGCGGGTTGCCATTGGCCCAGCCGCGTCTGAAGCAGGGCGAGTTCGTGCCAACTGTCGGCCGACATGCTCCGACCGCTGGCCGCCCGGGCCATCAGTTCTACGCCCTCGGCTTCGCGTCCGAGCAGGACGTATGATTCTCCGAGAATCCAGTTCGCTTCAGCGATTTCGAGGGGACAGGCGGAATCGGAATCGAGCACTCGACGGGCATGGGGCGCTGCACGCTCGGGTTGCTGAGCCTCGTTCAGCAGGGCCGCCAGTCGGAGTCGGGCGCGAGACGACTCGGGGGCGACATCGAGCACGTGCATGTAGGTCTCGACGGCGACGTCTCGGGAGCCACGACCCTCCGCCAGCCGGCCGGACAGCAACAACCCTTCTTCATTGTCGGGGTCGAGTTCGAGGCCGCGAGACAGCCAGTTCTGGGTACGGTCTGTATGACGGAGGAGATATTCGGTTTGCGCCAGTCGGAAGTAGATCCGGGGATCGTCGGGGTTTTGGGCGGCCAGTTGCTCCAGGTGCTGTGTGGCCGTCTGCAGGTCGCCATGCTTCAGGAGCAGTTCCGAAAGATGCAGGCGCGTTTCACAGTCGAGGGGATTGGAGCGAATCGCGTCTTCCAGAAGCGATTCCGCGCCGGCGACGTCGCCCCGTTCCTCGGCATCAAGCGCTTGCTCGGCCAATTCGCGCGCTGCGAGAACTTTGGCGGAGGACACAGTCGCCTGGCGTGGAGCGACACAGCCGATGAGGCCCAGGAGCAGGATTGACGCGACTGGCTGCCAAAGGTCGGATCGGTAGCGAGATCCCGCAATGGGATCGCACCGAGACGAATTCGGGTAACCGGTCCGCACGGGAGGACTCAGATTGGCGTTGGGGGAGAGAGTCGCGAGAGCCGACGAGAGGCGGCCGCGCGAGAGCTAACAGAAATGGCACGATTGCGGCAATGCCAACCGGCGCGAGCGACGGGTTGGGGCCGTGACAGGCATGGCTTGTGGGGGCATCGGTTCTGCGAGGCTCATTCACACAAAGACGCAAAGGAAAGACAGATCACTTATCCGCGACAAAGACCGCCAAGAGGAACTGGAAGAAGAGACGAGGCGGGCAACTCGGACTGGCGAGCCGACCCTGTCAGGGGTCGGTGGATGCCGATGGTCGATGGGCAAGTCCTGTCTTAGATGCAGCGAGGCGGGCGTCGCTGGGGAACGCTCACGCGTTCCGCTACCACTTGGCGGATTTCGCTCTCGAGCGTGTCGCCCTAAAATGATTTCTCGGGCGGGCGTGCCTGATCTCTTTCCTTTGGACTGGATTGTTCGGATTCCTATGTCGGACTCGTTGCTCACCGCGGAACAGTTTTTTGCCGAACGCGACGAGTTCCAGGACGCCGGGCGGTGGATGGAACTGTGGATGGGTCGACTCGTTCGGCTGTCTCCGCCGGATGAAACGCACGGTCTGGTCGTGCTGAATCTTGGGAAACTGCTGGGAGAGCACTTCTCGCGAACCCGCTGCGGAAGTGCGAGTTTCGCGCGTCCGCTGGTGGTGGCTCGAGATCCGGATACAGTTCGAATTCCCGCGGTCAGTTGTTTTTCGCCCAGTCCGCAACTCGATGCCTGGGACGATGGTCCCACGGAGGTCCGGCCGGATCTGGTTGTGGATGTCGCTTCAAGCAACGACCGGCGGCGCGGGATCAGCGAGCGTGTGCGGCAACTTCACCTGGCGGGGGTGCCGGAAGTCTGGATTGTCGACACGAAGACGAACCAGGTCGGGCAGTATGTCCTGGGGGAACCGCCGGTGGTGATCGCGGATGAAGGTCTGATCGTTGGACGCCAGATGCTGGCGGGCCTGTCGATTCGCGGGGCGAGTCTGTTCGAGCGACCGACGTGGTGGGGGACGACGTAACGTCGGGTCGATGTCGCGGCAACAAGATGTCGACGCCAGTTATCGAGTTACCACCGACCCCTGACAGGGTCGGCTCGCCTGGCTTCTGCAAATGTCGCCCCACAGCTCCCGCTAGGGAATGATTCCGGGCATCGTTTCGCTCGCTGCGCGCGATCTTGAGAAAAAAGTTGGAAACTGACCTTTGCGCCGTTCGGCCGACTGTGCTAAATCCCCGCTCCGTCGACGAAGTCTCTCAGCGACGCGATGTCTTCACGCTTCCTTTCCCAAACTCCAAATCAACGCGATGCGTCTCCTCTGGGATGCTGCCCGCGTTCCTGCCCCGCGAATCGATTCGCCCTGTTCTCTCAGCGAATTGTCGCTTCCTTCCCGCCGTTCGACCCACTCCCGCAAGCAAGGTGTTGCCATGGTGACTGTCCGTCTCGTTCTTCTGTCGATCCTGTCGCTGGTGGCGACCGGCTGCTGCTGTGGTGGCGGTTTCGGTTCGCAGAGTTGCGGTTATGGTGGGGGATGCAGTTCGGGAGCGTGTGGCGTGGGACCGGCCGCGTACGGCGCTCCGATCGGCGGGACGGCGGCGATGCCCGCTGGAATGTCGACCGCTGGCGTGATCGGCAACCCGGTCATCGGCGCACCGCAGACCGCGACGCTGGCACCGATCGAATCGCTGCCGCCTTACTAACCAGCAACAGATCTTGGCAGATTGCGTGTCGGTTCGTTTGACGTACGTCGTCGAACCTCCGGGCGCTAACGCTTCCGGCTCGCGTTGATTGCGATCGCTTCGGCTCTCATTGATCGCGGGCAGAGTGCAGAACTGTGTGACAGAACGCAGCGTCTGGCATTCGTTGAAACTGCTGTTGGACGCGAAGTCGACCCTCCGTATACTCCCGGCCCGTTTCCCAGAAGGATCTGGAAACGTCGGGTAAGTAGTCATTCGGTGGCCTGCGCGACTCTGCGGCGACATGTCAACTCGATCCGGGCCGAGGCCCAGTCGAGCCTGCGTCGTGCAATCCACCGCCCCCAGCACGCCAGCGCACGGAGGCATCGCGTGGAACGGATTCTCGTTGCGGGTTCTGATTCGGTCGCAGGTGGCAATTTTGCGGCGGCCTGGTCGTCCGGAGCGACGGTTTCGGGTGTGGCCTGGTCGCGCCCGGTCGACATCGCCGACGTGCATTCTCTGGGACTGGCACCGACCACGGCTGCGGCGGTCGAACAACTCGTCCGCGAGCAGGCTCCGGACCGCATTGTCTGTTGCGGTCCTGTCGCAGACTCCTGTTGGAACGCGGCGGAAGCACGTCTGGCCACCCCGGAACGATTTGCGGCGTGGGCCGGTGTCGCTCAAAAACTGGGGCTGCCCTTCACGTATCTTTCGTCCGATGCCGTGTTCACCGGCCCGTGGCTGTTCCATCGCGAACAGGGATCGTGCTACTGCAACTCGCATGGCGCCCGCCTGCTGCGCACGGCTGAGTCGCTGGTCGCCGAAGCGTGTCCCAAGGCGTTGATTGTCCGTTCGCACGTGTTCGGCTGGTCGCCTCAAGGCCCCCAGGGTGATGCACTGGAGACGATGCTCGAATCGTTGCGGGCGGGCGAGAGCGTGTCGCGCGATTACTTCCGACACGCAACGCCGATTCTGGCGACCGATCTCGCGAACCTGTTACCGGCCTGCTGGGCCGCGAAGCTGGACGGTTTGTTCCATATCGCGGGTGCGGAGCGGGTCAACCCGTTCCGGTTTGCGTGCCTTGTTGCGGACGAATTCCGCATGGCGATGTCGTGCGTCGAGCCTCTGGAAGTGTCGCTCGACTCTCGCAAGGCGTTCGGAGGGGGGGAGACCTCACTGCAGACGCGCAAAGTCCGAAAGATGGTCGATCTGAGTGTGCCGCTGCTGCGCGAGGGACTCGTCCGTCTGCGCGAGCAGATGGAGAGCGGCTACCGCGATCGGTTCCAGGTGACAGACGTTTCCACCGGGCGAGTTCTCGAACGCGCGGCCTGATGGAGTTGCGAGGCGAGCCGACCCTGTGAGGGGTCGGTGCAGTCCTGGGGCTCTGAAGCGCGGGGTTTTGGGAGTGTCTCGCTTCGCAGATGCTTTGCGTTTGAGGTCTCCTCTCCCCAGCGAATCGCACGATTCCACCGACCCCTCACAGGGTCGGCTCGCCTTGCGCGTCGCGCGAAGCTCGTTCATTTGAGCAGGCGAACGAGCGGAAACACCTCGACGTCGACGCCTGGACTGAAGCAGACATGGTCTGGCGGTCCGGGCGGGCGGGTGATTCCCGCGGCGGCGAGCAGCGATTCCTGTCGCAGTTCGACGGTGGCGCGTTGCAGCGGGTAGGGTCGATGGTGGACCTGGCCTCGGTAAAGCCGTTTCGCCTGGTCGGAGGTGTAGAGGTAGTACCGCTCCGCCAGGAAATGTTCGAGGGTTCCAGGGACGGCCGAAGGCAGGACCGCACTGGAAGAGTTCGCGGTCTCAGAGCCTTCGATCGGTTCGTCGAGCGGGCCGAGAAGAGTGGTCGTCAGTGAATAGGTCGCGGGGGTTGGCTCGGGCCACAGGCGCGTTCCCGAGTAGGCGATCTGGTTCGAGTCGCGTGTCAGGTCGAGTCGCGCTCGGAAGTAGGGCAGTTTCCACCCCCAGCGGGCCGCCAGCACGGCGATTGTGTTCGAGGCTTCCAGGCTGAAGAACCAGACACCCGGGTCGCGTCCTTCGCGATGGACGTAAGTCCGCACGTTGGTTTCCCGAAACCAGGAGACCCCCGGAACAGCGGGCGACCACCAGGGACGGATCCGCTGCATGTCGAAGGGCACAATCGCGACCCAGGCGTCGCCTTCCCACGTGTCGATTTCGAGTTCCAGGGGGATGAGATCGCGAACGGCGGCGACAGGAACTCGCCAGTGAATGAACGTTAAGTCGCGCCAGCTTTGGTACCCCGCGGCAGGACCTGTTGGCCGATGCTGCGGAGATTCACGGTCAATCTGGCTCATGAGGGGGCCTTGCTGGGAAGGGCGCGAACTGTTGGCACTGTTCGACGCAGTGAATCATAGAACCGCAAATCATCGTACGAACTCACGGTGAGCCGTCAGGATAAGCAGACCGATATGTTCCATCGGGCCGGGGCTGCGGGCCGGGCTGACCCCTTGTTGAATCTGGGAGCAATGGTGTGAACTCGGTGTGCCATGCTTGCACCGGCTTTCCGGGGCAAGCATGCGAGCGGCTGTCGGCACTCGACTTTCTGCGTCGTCGAACTTCGGGAAGCAGTTGGTACTGGAGACGGCCGCGTTGTCTCACGGTCGGCATGCTTGCCCCGAAACGGTGCAAGCATGGCACGTCCCTGGAACCCGTCGTCCTCTTGAACACAGAGAAGCCTCTGCTCGACTTCAGCAGGCCCTTGTTCAGGCCGGGGTTCGCCTTCTAAACTAAATGCAAAGGTATCGCGGCGGGAGTTGTTGGTCCCGGACGCGACAGATCGCCCGCTTGCGAGCGTCGTACTGCCTGCACTGGCCCGGAAAGCCGTTCGATGCCCCCGTCCTCGTCACCGCTCGAATCCAGTTCGCAGCCGTCCACGTCGGATGAATTGACGGACCGGATGGTGGGCGAATTCCGGATGATTCGCCGCCTGGGAAAAGGTGGGATGGCGGAGGTCTATCTGGCGGAACAGACATCGCTGCAGCGCAATGTCGCCGTGAAAGTGCTCCGGCAGCGCTCAGGGGACGACGCCGCCCAGACGCTGAAACGGTTCAAGACCGAAGCAATGGCCGCCGCGGGGTTGTCTCACCCGAACATTGTTCAGGTGTACGTGGTCGGGGAAGACCAGGGAATTCATTTCATCGCCCAGGAGTATGTGCAGGGCTACAATTTAAGAGAGTATCTGCAGCGGAAGGGGCCGCCCGACACGCAACTGGCCATGCATATCATCCGGCAGGTGGCGGCCGCACTGCAGGCCGCGGCCGCGGCCGGGATCGTGCATCGCGACATCAAGCCCGAAAACATCATGCTGACCAGGCGTGGCGAGGTGAAGGTTGCC
This sequence comes from Planctomycetaceae bacterium, assembly GCA_027489895.1. GTDB lineage: Bacteria > Planctomycetota > Planctomycetia > Planctomycetales > Planctomycetaceae > JAIXZD01. Next base: position 1,554 of record JAIXZD010000239.1, on the reverse strand, counting down.
GACTTTGGGCTGGCCCAGTTATCGCTGGGGGGCGAGCGGCTGAACCTGACCCAGACCGGCATGACGATGGGGACGCCGCTCTACATGAGCCCGGAACAGGTCAGCGGGCAGAAGCTCGACCATCGCAGCGACCTCTATTCTCTGGGGGTCTCCTGTTATCACCTGTTGTCGGGGCAGCCGCCATTTCGCGGTGAAACGGCCGTCATGGTCGCAATGAAACATTTGAATGACGTCCCCGCGCCCTTGTCGGAAGCCCGGCCCGATCTTCCCCCCGCCCTTTGCACGCTCATCCACCAGTTGCTCGCGAAGAATCCCGAAGATCGCCCGGAGAATGCCCAACAGGTTCTGCGGGAGCTGAAGCGAATCACCCAGGAGCGGGCCAGCGAACCTGTGGTGGCCTCGTTGCAGTTCTCGGTTCCGAAAATGCCCGTGGGGGCGGTTGCTCCAAGGGTGGCCGTCACCGAGTCGCCCGATGCAAAGTTGCGGCCAGCCGTGTCGCAAACGGTGCAGGCGGTGCTCTCGCATGCCGATCGCGGCGTGAAGTCGCAGGTCATGCCCCTGGTATTGGCGATGGTTCTCGCGGCGACAGCGGCGGCTGCCGTTGGCTGGGTGACCCGTCCCGGAAACCCGTTGCGAGGCGCCCCAACCGCATCTTCCTGACGATGGTCCGACAGGTCTTCAAGTGGTGCAGGGGCGATTGAACGAGCGGAAGAATCGGGCGAACGGATCAACCGGCTCGCGTTCATTGAACTCACCCCTCCCGCTGATATACTTTCTTTAGATCATTGCTCTTTGAATTCTGACCGCGTCGCCTGGCCGTCTGGCCGTACCTGCTTTCGGTGCGGTTTGCGGGCCTGTGCCGATGGCGAAACACGTCAGCCGTTGCGAAAGGGAACTCGGTGTCGACTGGAACCGCGATTAAGGGACTCAAGGGGGTCATCGCCGCCGACAGTGCCGTCTGTGACATTGATGGCGAACAGGGGAAACTCCTTTACCGCGGCTACAACATCCACGAACTGGCAGCGTCCAGTACGTTTGAGGAAACGAGTTACCTGCTTCTGAAGGGCGAGTTGCCCACGGCGTCTCAGTTGGCTGAGTTCAACGCCGAACTGGTCTCGCTGCGGCCGATGGCGCCGGAACTGGCGACCTTCTTGAAGACGCTGCCCCGCGATGTGAAGCCAATGGCGGCCCTGCGAACCGCGGTCTCCGTGGCCGGGATGTACGACAAAGACGCCGACGATTCATCGCCGGCTGCGATTTACGGCAAGGCGCTCAATCTGATTGCCGAACTGGCGACACAAGTCGCCGCGATCCATCGCCAACGGCAGGGGCTGCCGTTTATCGATCCTGACCCGACGCTCAGCCACGCAGGCAACTTTCTCTACATGCTGAATGGCAAAAAGCCTTCGGCCGATGCGACGCGGGCCATGGATCTGATTCTCGTGCTGCATGCCGAGCACAGCTTCAACGCCAGTACGTTTGCCGCCCGGGTAATCGGGGCCACGCTTTCGGATCTTTACTCGGTGATTTCCGGTGCGATCGGTGCCCTTAAGG
>JAIXZD010000278.1 GCA_027489895.1 Planctomycetaceae bacterium | reverse complement strand
CCAACCCCGCAAAAACAACGTCACAGGCTGTGATCCATCGAATTCACCCAGGTCCAGCTCCAGCGCGTGTGGTTCGGTCAGCCCCTGCTTGAGCGTTTTCGAAAAACACTTCGCATACACCCCATCGTCCGCACGCACCTCGGCCATGACGTCGCGACCCGTCTGGTCCCGCGCCGCCACCACAGGCTTCCGCTCGCGCACGGGGTGCACACCAAACGCCGCCAGGTCCGGTGGACCAACCTTCTCGTTCGAGAACACCTCGATCTCGGCCGGATGATCAATCGCCAGCAGTTCCACCCGGTCGAAGTAATCCGCCTCCCACAACTCCGACGTGATCCGCAGCTCATACCGGCCATCCCGCGCGACCAGCTTCTCCCCGTCGACCTTCAAATACTCCCACGGCCGATCCGGCAGAATCACATCCTCCGCAATCTGCAATCCGAGCGGAGCCGCCCACAACAGGTCCGTGAAAAACTCGAACCGTTCGCCCGTCCACGTGTAGAGGTACGGGCAAGAGCCTTTCAAAATCTGCTTCTCACACAGCACCGTCCCCGGCTTCGGCGACACAGCCGCCTGCGGCACACCATTGGTGAACAGCACCCGCAGCATTTCCGGCGTACGAGTCCCCAATCCGAAATGCGTCGTCTGGCCGCGTATCACCCGCGCCTGGTAATGGTCCCCCGAACGCACTTCCAGCAGCCCACCCAGGTTGTATTGATTGACCCGCCCACTCTGCGGATCGTTCTCGCCAAACACTCGCACCCACAGCGCTGGGACGTCATCCAGTCCCGTGTTGACAATCGCCCGCACGCCCTCCGGACCGGCCGTCAAAAAGTCCAGGTCCTGGTCGCCATCCAGATTGATCTCCGTCACCGCCGTCGCCACACCCTCGACAACCATCGACCGGTCCCACTCCAGCGGCACTGCGCCCGGCTCGCCCCCGGTCTCCCATCCCGGTACGAACCCGATTCCCGTCTCTCCACGGACCACCAAATCGTCCTGTCCATCGCTGTTCCAGTCGCACGCGATCATTTCCACCGGCTTGTAATCCGCACGGGTGTACTTGGCCGCAAACAACAGCTGCCGCGGCAACAGGCTCGTCCGCCCCCGCACCGGCGTTTCCGAGCGATGCAACAGAGCCGTCCCCTCCGTCCACGACACCAGGTCCCACGACGCGTTCCCGTCAAACTCGCCCACCGCACCGAGCACGCTCGGCTCGGCCCGATCGCCCAACAGCGGCACCAGTCGAAACTCCCCGTGCCGCAGATTCTCCAGCAGACAGACTCCCGGCAGCTTCGGCCCGACCAGCACCAGATCGAGATCGATATCCCGGTCCCAATCCACCGGGATCAACTCCCCGACCGCCGACAGATCCCCCGCCAGCGTCGACCGCGCCGAGATATTCTCGAACTGCAGGTCCCCCCGGTTGATCCAGATCGTCACGCCCGCCGTCGTCCCCACCACCAGGTCCAGGTCTCCCTCCTGGTCGACATCCACCAGCGCCAGCGCCGTCACGTCGCGCAACTCTTGTAGACCCTCTGTTTGTGCGACCACCGTCAGCCGCCGGGGAAGGGACGCGTCCGCCCCAGCCTCTGCCGGCTGATTGAGATAGACACCAATCCCCGCCGGTCCCCACACCACAAAGTCCGGGGCCGCTTCAAAGCAACCGGGAGCTCCCACCACGACAGGCTTGGAATCACTCGCCGCCGGAGCAGCCGCCGCCATCGGTCGGCCCGTGGTATCGCGATCCAGGTCCCCCATCGCCAGTCCACGGAACGAGCCCGCCAGCTCCACCTTTCCCAACCACTTCGATCCCGCCTCACCTTCGAGTCCAAACAGTCCCAGCGTGGATTGACCGGGAGCCGCGTCTCCCGACACCGTCTCTCCCAGCACCGCGACATCGACGGTCCCATCCAGATTGACGTCGCACGCCACCAGATCCCGTGCCCCCGCGAACTCGCCCAGCGGGCCGGTGAACTTCCGCGCGGTGAACTTGGGCAACGGTGGACGCGCTGCATTCGGACCAATCATTGGCCGGCTCGTTAGCGCCGGAAGCGTGAACTCCGTCAGCACAAACTCCAGCGGATACGGGTCGACCAGTTTCCGGTCCGACTGCGCAAACTCCTCCGGCCGTGTCACCGTCGCCACCACCCGCAGCTTGCCCGTTGCCTCTGGCCATTTCCCCGCCGAAATCAGTTCCTTCGCCTCCTCCAGAAACCGGAACACATCGACCCGCGCCCGCTTCAAGATCCCAGGCTGCACCGGACCCAGCGCCACTCGCGCCCGCTCGATCACTCCCGCCAACTCCGGCGACTTCCCCTCCGCCAGACTCTGCAGCGCATCGGCCAGTACAAACAGATTGTTCGGAGCTCGCTCCGACGCACTCCAGATCGCCCGCCGCGCCCGCGCAACTGGCTCTGCCTCGCGCGAGTACCGCAACGACTTGTACAGCTCGTACCAGGGCAGGGGGGAGCGCGCGTCGAGAGCTGTCGCCGCTTCGAACGCCCCCGTCGCCCGTTCCGTCCAGCGCGCCCGCGCCGCCCCATCCGCTTCCTTTTCCGCCGCCAGCGCCGCCACCCGGCCCATCAAGAGCAGCCCCGCCGCCGACTTCAGTTCCGGTCCCGCGCTCCTCTCGGCCGCCTCCCACGCCTTCTCGGCATCGATCTGACCCGCCTGCAGCATCAGCAGCCGACAGACCGCCAGGTTCCGCTGCGGCAACGGATCATCCGGCAGCTCCTCGACCAGCCGCACCCACAGCGGTTCGACCTCCGCCAGCCGCTCATTCTCCAGTAGCGCCAGCGCCCGGTTCCGGTCGCTCACCAGTTGCGTCAGCCGCTCCGCCGGGAACGACAGGCGACCCTCCGCATCGCGCGAAGGCCCCGCACCTGGCGCTCCACCCGCCCCGCCTCCTCCAGCCGGATCACCCGGCACCCCGCCACTGAAGAAGACCAGCCAGACGCCCAGGCCCGCGCCAATCAGTAGCACGCCCGCCAGGAACCACCGCACCACACCCGCACCCGACCGTTCGTCGCTCAACGGCTCACCTCTCCAAACAAACCCGCGGATCGTCGTCCCGGTCGCACTCAAAGGGAGCCGGAAGCGTCAGCGCCCGGAGGTTCGACGCCCGCCATTCAGCATGCACCCGACACCACCCGCTCAACCGCTCGCAACCCCCACGCTTCACGCGCTCATTGCGCCAGAGGGATCGCTTCCAGCGTGTTCTCCTTCGTCAGGAAGAACAATCCCTTCGCCCGCGGATCAACCACCAGCAGCCGCTCACCCGTCCAGAACACGCCGACCGGGTTCACCAGCGGCTCACCCACCACCAGCTTGACCACCTCGGTCCCATTGAACTTCCACAGCGTCTTGTCATATCCATCCGCGATGTACGCCATCCCCTCGCCATCCACCGCGATGTGATGCGCGAAGTTGAACGGACGCCCTTTGACCACGGGCTCCACCTTCCCCCCAACCGTCCACTTCAACACCTGGTCCGGGCCATGCGACACAATCCACAACTGGTCCTTCGCATCGAACCACAGCCCCCGCGGAGCAGGCACCTCCGCCACATCCACCGCGCGGCCTCCCGCCTCCGGCACTTTGACAATCCGGTGAATCTCCAGGTCCGCCACGTAGATCTCGCCCGACGAATGGACGGCGATCGCCATCGGAATCCCGATCCCCGCATTCTCCCCCTTCGTCAGCGGAGTCGGCGTTTTCCCATCATCGAACCGGTAGATGTCCCGCGTCGACGAGTCCCCGGCCAACAGCCGCCCCTGCTTATCCACCGCCAGACAGCGAATCGCATTGAGCGGCGTCCGGAACTTCTTCGACGCCTCGAAGAACAACTCGAGCTTGCCGCCCGGCGCAATCTTCCAGATGCCCGGCAGCAGCCGATCCGCCAGATAAATTGTCCCGTCCGGCGTCTGAGCCACCGCCAGCGGATACTGCAGCTCCGCCGCCTCCACCCGCGCCGTGGAAAGGAGCGTTCCCAAGACAACGACGAGCAGTGAGAAGATACGCATGAGAACCGGGACCCCTACCAAGAGTTCAGCACGGCAGGCCACACCGCTGTCGTGTCGACTTCTCAGTCTACGCCGACGCCCCCCGATCCGAAATCCCCCCACGATCTCCGGTCGCTCTGGCCGTGCCGCGGCTGGTTCAAGAATTCGAAACCGCACTCTAAAGAGAGCCGGAAACGCAATCGCCCGGAGTCTTGACCGTTGCGCGCAAAACGAGCCATGCACGGCGCGAGAATTTTTGATCACCAAGACACGAAGGGCACCAAGGAAAGGCAGCTCAAAGGGCCGGTGCGCTCAGCCCAGCCGTTTGGACCGGGGACGAGTAACTTCAAGGGGCTGTCACAGAAAAGCGTGAACCGCCTGAACAATCACAGACCGCGTCCCACCCCAGCAAATCCAACCCGCAAGTCGCCGCGCTGGTCCTCCCCGCGCATCCAACAGCACCCGCCCTTCCACCTGCCTTTCCTTCGTGTCTTTGTGTCTTGGTGGTGAACGAGCCCAAACGTCTCGACGCCGCAATCAGAACGGCTGCAACAGCGCTTCCTAGGCCATCGCGCTAGCTCACCGTGAGGCCGATCTCATCAATCGCCCCCGTGCTCCGCTTCTTGAGCAGCTTCACTTCGTTCCCCTTGCCGTTGAACTTCACTTCGTCCATGAACGACCGCATCAGCAGCACGCCTCGCCCATGCGGAATCTCCAGGTTCCCGGGAGCCGTCGGGTCCGGAAGCTGCCCATGGTCGAATCCCGAACCCTGGTCGCGAATCGTGAACTCCGCCTCCGTCGGCGTCACCTTCACGTTGAAGAACACCCGCCGTTCCTTGTAGGGCAGCTCCATCGCCCGCCGCTTGGCCAGCTCGTAGTAGGCGTCGTGATCGCGTGCCAGAAGTTCCGACTTCAGCTCCAGGTTGCCGTGGTACATCGCATTCAAGAGCGCCTCTTCCACGGCCACCGCCATCCGCAGGTACTCATTCTCGTCCATCAACCGCATCGCCTTCAGCGAACTCTGCACATAGGTCGGAACCGACAGCACCATCGTCGCGTCGTTCTCCAGGCAGAACCCGCACTCGAATCGGGTCAGCCGGTGCAACAACTCGGTTTGCGTTTCCGATTGCTGCCGCGTGATCAGCAGTCGGCTCACGGTCGTGTGCAAATCTTCCGCGAGCCGGCGTTTGGGAACATACCCCGCCGCCCCAATCCGCAGCGCCCGCACCGCAACCTCTTCGCTCCCCATCGACGTCATCAACACCACCGGGATGTGGGGAAACGACGATTTCATCTCCTCGACAAGCTGCAGCCCGTCGAGTTCCGGCATGTTGAGGTCCGTGACCACGATCGTCGGGTCCTCGGCTTCGATCTTCGCCAGGGCATCCCGGCCATCCACCGCCTCCACGATCGTCCAGTCCGATTCCTTGACCAGCAGCCGACCTGCCAAGCGCCGGTCAATCGGGGAATCGTCTACAACCAGAACCTTCGTCATGATGGATCGTCTCGATGGACAAGAGGTGTTCTGTCGGAAGCCAATCGACCTTCGCGCTCTTCCACTTCCAGGCCGCCACACAGTGTGGTTCTAACCAGACTTTTCAGATGCCGCGACTGGCCTGGCCAGCCGCGCAACACACAATCAGGCGTTGCGAATTCGAAACGCCGCTTTGGATCGAGCGCCGTTGTGCCCCTCGCTCTGCCAGTCCAAGTCTGTCGAGTTCGTACTCGCACTGAGAGAGCGATTCTCCCACGATCATACGGTCGATTCGTTGTTCTTCAACAGCCTGTCAGACCCCGCCAGCGGAGACCCCGCTCACTGCAATCTCCGTCGCCAGAATCGACAACAGCGTCTCAAACGCCGCCCGCATCTCGGGCAGATGCCGACGGATCGCTCCCAGATCGCCGTTCCCCGCCAGTTGTTCAATCTGAAAGCAGAGGTCCCGGGCCGTCGCACCACCCGAATTGTCCGCCGTGTTCTTGAGTGTATGGGCCTGACGTTTCACCACCGGCACGTCATCCCGGTCACAGGCTGATTCCAGGTCCGTCAGCATCTTCGGGGCCAGCTCGCAGACCATCTCGCACAGCTCCCGAAACAGGCTTTCATCGCCACCGGCCCGGTCCAGCGCCACCCGTCGATCAAATACGTTGCGAGGCCAGCTCTCCCCACCCGCACGACCACCACTCGACGACATCACGCTCCCAGTCGCCGTTGCGCCCGCCGCTCCGCCCGCGGCAACTCCCCCCGCCGTTGGACCAGACCAGCGTGTCATCTGCTTGCGAATCTGTCCCACCAGCTTGGCCCGGTGGATTGGCTTCGTCGCATAGTCGTCGCACCCGGCATCCAGGCACTTCTGCTCTTCACCCGCCATTGCGTTGGCCGTCAGCGCGATAATCGGCCGCTCGTAGCCTTTTTCCCGCAGCAGACGTGTCGCCCCGTATCCGTCCAGCAGCGGCATGTGCATGTCCATCAGAATGACATCAAACGCCTCGCCATTCTCCACGGCCGCCACCGCCAGCTCCACCGCGACCTGTCCATTGTCGGCAATCACCACCGTCGCCCCCAGCTTCTTCAGCAGCGAACTGATCAGCAGTTGATTGTCCGGGCTGTCCTCCGCCAGCAGCAATCGCCCCGCAATGCGCTCCGGACCGGTATCCCGGGGCGTGTCGACCGGCTGATTCGCAATCGTTTCATCCGGCGACAGGTCGAGTTCGATTCCCGTCAGATCGCCCGTCGCGACGGCCACGGAGAACGTACTCCCGGCATTTCGCCGACTCGCGGCCGTGACATCGCCTCCCAGCATCCGCGCCAGACGCCGGCTGATCGACAGCCCCAGCCCTGTCCCGCCAAACTTCCGCGCTGTCGAGTTATCCGCCTGGGTGAACGGCTGAAACAACCGCCCCAACTGCTGCGCATCCAGACCAATCCCCGTGTCGACGACGTTCCACCGGATGACCGGTCGCTCTCCCGCGGATGCTTCCAGCGCCACCTGCAGTTCGACCCAGCCCCGATCCGTGAATTTGATCGCATTCCCGATCAGGTTGATCAGAATCTGCCTCAGACGCGTCGGGTCCGATTTGATCGTTCGCGGCATCGGCGTCAGGAACTTCAATCGCAACGGCAGGCTCCGCGAGTCCGCCCGCACCCGCATGATCGACAGCACATCCGCCGCGAGTTGAACCGGCGAGAAATCCAGCCGCTCCAACTGCATCTTCCCCGCTTCAATCTTCGACAGATCCAGCAAATCGTTGATCAGTTCCAGCAGATGCTGACCGTTCCGCACGATCGTCCGCGCGGCCACCACCTGCTCCTGGTCCGACAGCGCGGGGTCGAGCAGATTCTCGGCAAACCCCAGAATTGCCGTTAGCGGCGTCCGGATCTCGTGGCTCATGTTCGCCAGAAACTGGCTCTTCGCCTCATTCGCCGCATCGGCCGCGTCCTTCTGCTTCTGGATCTCCTCGTTCGCTCGCGACAACAGCCGCGATTGCGCCAGCACCAGCAAGTGCACATCCAGTAAGCCGAACGATTCCCCCTGCTGCTTCGACACGACGACCGGCTCGTACCGCATCGCCGCAGGTCGGCTCAGCGCCGCCTCGGCCGCCTGCGCCACGCTCCATTCCGCGGCGACAACCAGTGGACGCGCGTTGATCGCATCCAGCAGCACCTTCACCGGACGCTTCAGATACAACTCCTGCCCAAACGGCAGCGCCAGGTGCTCGCGCAGTTTGTCTCGAGACACCATCCCGATGAAATGCGGATCCATTACGATCACGCCGGGCAGCTCCGGCTGCTGCTCGAGACGTTCCTTCACCTCGCTCGTCCGCGTCGATGCGTCCACCGCATACTGCCGCGTCGGCAACGACGAGACGGCATGCTCAAACCCCTCCGGCTGAGGCTCCCCCCCGTCAATCGAGGCCAGACCCGCCGCCGCACCTGCCAACAAAGGCCCGACGTTCGATTCTGCCGCGGGCAGACCCGCACGATTTGAACCGTCATGTGTCGAGACGTCACTGGCCACAGGCAGTCCCGTCCCAGGCGGTTCCGTTGCCCCGCTCACGGCCAACGCTCCTACCGCCTTCGGCGGCACCACGTTCGGCTGGGAATGTTCGGGCGGTGGCACACTCGGCTGGGCAAGGTGCGGCGCTGGGGTGGTCTTCTGGGCAGACGTCGACTGCGAAAAGGGAGACGGCATTCGAGGCAGGCCTCCCGCAGAAACACTCGACATTGGCCAGACACGTCGCCCGCACCCAATGTGCCGCTAGCGCGTCCCACACTCACTGAACTACACGAGACAAGATGCTAGACCTCGCCACTCGGCATCACAAATGAATTGTTGATGAAGCCCGACTCGCGGCGACACCGGTCGGACGGCCAGCACCGCACCGTCGAGTCACACCAAACCCGCTCGTCCAGCGACCCACGGAAACACAAGGCTCCGCCGATCCGGCGCGACTCCCCCAAACTACCCGGTCTTCGGAATGCGATCCGTCAGACTCCCTCCCAAGTCCAAGGGACGATCGTGTCGATTCCGACGACACCGGCGCATCTGCGGGCGACCAGTCGGATTCCGCGCCCAATCGGTGACCGGGCCGCTTGACCTCCACGAAACGTCATAATCTTCCATTGTCGTGAGTTAAAATGACGGACCGTGATGTCTTCTGGTGTGAAATGACAAGCAAAGTTGCCAGATTGTGGTGGCGGTTGATTGACTCTGCCTGGCGAGCTGCCACAATCTGCGTAGGATAAGTCGAATTTGAGGCGTGGAGCCGCCGGGCATGATTTCCGACCAGCGTCGCAGCGTGATCCTGCAAACCCTTGAGAAAGAAGGGTTTGCGTCGCTTCCTGCGCTGATTGAGCGGCTTGGAACGAGTGAATCCACGGTGCGACGGGATTTGGAGTATTTGGAAGCCGGTGGTCAGATTCGTCGTTCGAGAGGGGGTGCGGCGTACGTCGGAGAATCGCTCACGACGTTCGAAACGCGGGCCGTTCAAGCCCCGCGCGAAAAGCAGGCCATCGGGCGGGCGGCTGCCGCTTTGGTCCAACGGGACGACGCGATCCTCATCGACGGTGGCACCACCACCCTCGAAATGGCCCGCTGTCTCACCGGCCGGGCTCAGGTCGTCACCAACTCCATCCCCATCGTCAATGTCCTGGCGAACCAGCCCGACATCGAGCTCACCATGCTCGGCGGTCTGCTCTTCCCCAAGACCGGCGTGGCCCTGGGGCCGATTGCCATGAACTGCCTCTCCGGCCTGCACCCCAAAACCCTGTTCATGGGGGCCGGGGGCATCACCGAAGAGGGCCTGTTCAACAGCAATCAGCTCCTGGTGGATACCGAACGTCAAATGATCGAGGTGGCCGAAGAAGTCGTCCTCCTCGCCGATCATGGCAAGTTCGGGCACCGCTCCCTCGTCCCGCTCTGCCGACTGAACGTCGTCGACCACGTCATCACCGACAGCGGCCTCAGCGACCACTGGAAACAAACCCTGACCAACGCCGGAATCCGCCTCACCGTCGTCACCTGCTGAAACCCCGCAACCACAAGTTTTCGTAGGGTGGGCACTGCCCACCAGCGCAGGTGGACCTGGCCTTCCAAACACCATTTGGATCGCTCACCAGCCCAAACCTAAGCCAAGCAAATCCAGACGCAAACCAAACAGACGCAGCCACTCAGTCGTTAGGGACGCCTTCGGATCATGACCACACTGGCGATGCCTCAATTCGAACGCACGGATGTCGAACGCGTTGTCCGCGATGTGCTCCTCAAGCACCTCGGTGCCCTGGCCGGGACCACTCCCGCCCCCGCACCCGTTCGCAACCCGCTGGTCGTCAACATCTCGGCCCGGCACGTGCACCTCTCGCAAGAACACCTCGAAATCCTCTTCGGCCCAGGCTCGCAACTGGAAGTCCAGAAGGACCTCTACCAGCCCGGCTACTTCGCCGCGAAACAGACCGTCGCCGTCGTCGGCCCCCGCCGCCGGATGCTGCCCGAAGTCCGCGTCCTCGGCCCCTGCCGCGGCGACACCCAGGTCGAGCTCGCCTTCACCGACGGCATCTCCCTCGGCATTGACCTCCCCGTGCGGATCTCGGGCGACATCAAGGGGACGCCCGGCTGTGTGCTCGTCGGCCCCAAGGGCGTGGTCGAACTGTCCCAGGGCGTCATCCGGGCAATGCGACACGTCCACATGGGCCCGGCCGACCTCGAACACTACGGCGTCAAAGACGGCGACTCGATGCACCTCCGCATCGAATCGCCCGGCTGCACCACCGTCCTCGAAGAGATGCGCGTGAGGGCCGGGAAAACCATCCTGCTCGAAGTCCACCTCGACACCGACGAAGGCAACGCCATCAACCTCGAGAAAGCCACCAAAGTCGAGCTAATCAAACCCCACGGCTGCGCCTGCAAAACACGTTGATATTGGGATTCAACCACCAAGGCACAAAGGCACCAAGGAAGGCAGGAGTAGCGCATACGGAATCGGGAGGTCGAGGCCATGTTGGTGCCGATTCCGGTTGAGGTAGATGCCGTCGCAAAACAGGTAGTGGATGGCGCATATCGAGTTCATCGGGCAATGGGGCCGGGGTTGTTGGAGTCGGTATATGAAGCCTGCATGTGTTGCGAACTGAGTCGGCGGAACCTGACTTTTGAAAAGCAGTTGGATGTCCCGATTGTCTACGAAGGGGTGAGGTTGGAGTCAGGACTGCGACTCGATCTGCTTGTGGCTGGTCTTGTGGTGGTCGAATTGAAATCGATTGAACAGTTGTTGCCGATTCATGAGGCACAACTGCTGACCTATTTGAAGCTGACAGGCAAGCGATTGGGTTTGCTGATCAATTTCAACTTAACGTTGATTAAAGATGGAATAAAGCGAATTGCCCTTTAGTGCCTTTCCTTGGTGCCTTTGTGCCTTGGTGGTGAGTTTTGATTAACTGAGAGGAGAGAGCGAGTTATGGCGAAGTCTATGGAAGCTCTGGGGATGGTTGAGACGAAAGGTCTCGTGTCGCTGATCGAAGCAGCCGACGCGATGCTCAAGGCCGCGAACATTCAGCTCGCGGGCTGGGAAAAGGTCGGGAGCGGGCTGGTCACGGTGTTCATCGTCGGCGATGTCGCCGCCGTGAAGGCTGCGGTCGATGCCGGTGCCCAGGCCGCCAGCAAGATTGGCGAAGTCGTCAGCGTCCAGGTCATTCCCCGGCCGCACGAAGAACTGTCAGCCGTTCTCCCGAAGGCCGGGAAAACGTCGGGCGGCGCGTCGTAACGACGTGAAGCCTTGAACCGAATCGATCAACGGCCCATCGCCGACAGAAACGGGCGTGGGCCGGTGAAACACCGGTGATGAGACCGTCTGCCCCCTTAACTCCCGTGAAAGGATGATCCGTGGCCAAACGATCGGCTCGGGGCGATTCCGCCGCGGGAAATGAGGGAACGCCGAAAAAGACAGTCGTCAAAAAGGCGGCCGCCAAAGCCACGGCGTCGAAACAGACGGTGGTGAAGAAGGTTGCGAAGAAAGTCGTGTTGAAGAAGGCCGTCGCCAAACCGGTGGCGGCCCGATCGAGTGCGGGCCAGTCGGCGGGCGCCAAACCAGCGGCCGTCCGGCAGGGCGTCCTCCAGAACGTGGTCGAGCGGGATCTTCCCGAATCGACTGGTTCCGGCGGCGGTCCCGGTCCAAACCAACCCGGTCCGAACCTACAGGGTGAGGCAATGGCACGCGAACAACTGCGGCTCATTCCTCCCGAACCTGATTTTTCTCCCGAACCAGCGTCGCCGGCCGAGCCGGTCGAGCGAACCGTGAAGGGTTACTCCATGAACGAAGCAATTGGACTGGTCGAAACCAAGGGTCTCGTGGCCCAGATCGAAGCGGCCGATGCGATGCTCAAGGCGGCGAACATTTCGCTCGTCGGGCAGGTGCAAATTGGTGGCGCCTACATCACCACGATCGTCAAAGGCGACATTGGCTCCGTCCGGGCCGCCGTCGATGCCGGGGCACAAGTCGCCTCGCAAGTCGGTGAACTGGTCAGCGCGCACGTCATCGCCCGCCCCGATCCCGCCGTCATCGCCGCCTTCGTCAAGTAACGCATCCCCGCAGGGCCTGCCTCCCTCAGATGCGTGCCCTACGCCTGCGTCCTTTTGACTTTTGCCCTTTGACTTTTGACTTTGGCAAAGCCATGAAGATCCTCGTTGCCAACCTCGGCTCCACGAGTTTCAAATACCGCCTGTACGAGCTGCCGTCCGAGACGCAGCTCGCGCGGGGCGGGATTGAGCGGATCGGGCAGGGGGGAGGCGCCTGTTTCGTCGAAATCGGCGGCAAACGCGAAGAGCTGACCCGCGACGTGATGGACCACGCGCAGGCCGTCTCGATCTGCCTCGAGCAGCTCACCCATCCGCAAACCGGCTGTTTGAAGTCGGTCAGCGAGGTGGCGGGCATCGGGTTCAAGGCGGTCTTCGCCGGGAACCTGAGCGGCATCCGGGTCGTCACGCCCGAGCTGCTCACCAAGATGGAAGAACTCGCTGATATCGCTCCCGCGCACAACCCCATGTACGCCAAGGCGATGCGGCAGTTGCAGGCGGCCTTTCCGCAGATTCCGCTCGTCGCGTCGCTGGAAACGGCCTTCCACGACACGATCCCCGAGGCGCATCGCACCTACGCGATTCCCTACGAGTGGAAAGAACAGTACGAAATCTGCCGCTGGGGCTTCCATGGCGCGAGCCATCGGTTCCTCAGCACGCGGATGGGGCAGATTCTGGGGCGCGACGACCTCAAGGTGATTACCTGTCACCTCGGGGGGAGCAACTCGGTCTGTGCGGTGAAGTCCGGGAAATCGATTGCGAACAGCCTGGGGATGAGTCCGCAGACGGGGTTGCCTCACAACAACCGCGTGGGCGACTTCGACCCGTTCGCGCTGCCGATTCTGTTGCGCAAAACCGGGAAGACGCTCGACCAGATTCTGCAGGATTTGTCGAACAAGGGCGGGCTCCTGGGGCTGTCGGGTCTGTCCCAGGACGTGCGCGATCTGGAAGCCGCTGCGGCGCAAGGACATGCGCGGGCGCAACTGGCGCTCGATGTGTTCATTGCCGCGATTCGGCAATACGTGGGCGGCTACATGGCGCTGCTCGGCGGTGCCGACGCGGTCGTGTTCAGCGGGGGGATTGGCGAGAACAGCCAGGTGATTCGCGAGGGCGTGCTGCGAAACATGGAATGGTGCGGCCTCGAATTCGACGAAGCGCGCAATAAACCCCTGAGGGGTGAAGGGCCAATACACAAGGACGGCAGCCGGGTCCAGGCCTGGGTCATTCCAACCAATGAAGAGATCGTCGTGGCGCGTCAGACCAGCGAAGCGCTGGAGAGTGAAGTCAAAAGTCAAAAGTCAAAAGTCAAAAGTGGGTGATGGTTGGGTGTCGGTCGGCGAAGCGGGGGTTTTCCATGGCCGACGAGAAACCGGCGGAGCTTGTGGAACGCTGTGCCCAGTTTGGCGAAACGGCGATTCGCTTTGCGAAGGGTGTGAAGCGAAGCGTGATTACGAATCCGCTGATCTCCCAGTTGGTGCGGTCGGCAACGAGCGTGGGAGCGAATTACTGCGAAGCAAGGAACGCCTCCAGTCGGAAAGATTTCTTTCACCGCGTGTCAATCGCGCAGCGAGAGGCGTTGGAAGCAAAACACTGGCTGCGAATGATTGTGGCGGCCGACGATGAGTACCGCGCAGAAGCCCGCAACTTGTGGAAGGAAGCCAACGAACTGCATTTGATCCTGTCCAGCATCCTCGTCCGTCGGGTCCAGCCCGAGAGAACCGACGATCCCCTTCAGGAGTGACACCGAACACCGCCTGCGTACTTTTGACTTTTGCCTTTTGACTTTTGCCTTCTTCGTGGCGTAGCCCCTATGTTTCTTGCGCGGATCACCGGCAGTCTGATTTCGAGTCACAAGGTGCAGACCTTGGTGGGGCAGAAATTGTTGATTG
>JAIXZD010000174.1 GCA_027489895.1 Planctomycetaceae bacterium | reverse complement strand
CTTACCGTCCCGCCCCCACGCCCGACCAATGCAAACGTCCCGATTCGTGAGGACGCCTGTCGCAGAAGCCGGTAGCAGCAGCCAGTAGCGGAAGCCGTGAGGCTTCCCAAGACTTGCAAGACCACGCTCACCGCCCCCAACCCAAAAGCCGGCCGAGACGTTGACCAAATCATCGTCATAGCGCGTCCCGACGCATACGACCTGGTGCCTCGGGGGAAGTTTCACGACTTCCGCCACATCCCGCGAGAAAGAGAGGGATGCGTTGCGCGGCTGCAGTCACCTCGTCTCATTCCAAGTCGGTAGGTGACTAAATGAAGTGAGCCCATTTGAGTAGATAGCGGCGTGTTTTGGATGTAGCGTGCACAACCGCGCTCCTGTCTCCTTGCGGAGGTGGGTCATGATCTCGGTGAATTGTCCGGCGTGCGGGAAGTGCTATCAGGTGAAGCCCGAACTGGGCGGCAAGCGATTTCGCTGCAAGGCGTGCGAGGAACCGGTGTCGGTGCCGAAAACGACCGTGCCGAAAGCGGGGGGCGAGTCTGCAGTGCTTGCTCGCCCCAAGTCAAAGCCGGCTGCTCGCAACGCGCCGGGCGAGGACGACGAGTTTGCGGCGCTGCTTTCCGAATCGGCGGCGGCGGAACAGGAGTTTGATGCCGCTTCCCCCGAAGCGATTCCCCGTCGGCCCCGGGGTCGGTCGCGGGGCCGAACAACGGGACGATCTTCCCGAGCTGGCGATTCGGTCGCGATCCAGATGCTCCAGACGCTGAACTCCGTGTGGACCGAGTTCACCTTTCGGAAGTTCTGCCAGGTGGTGGCCTATGTCTGGCTGTTCGCGGGCGCTGCGGTGATGATCAGCCGCCAACTGCAAGGTCGCCCGGCGTCGCCCCTCGGGGAATCCGTTGAAAAGTTACACGCAGCCGCACACGGGGCGACTGCCCCGGCGGGCGCGATGCCGATGCCCGCTGCGAGCGTGGCGGCCGCACAGCCCCGCGCTCCGTACGATCTCAGCCAGTTCCCGATTCCCAAATTCCCGGATCTCGGGGAGCCGCTGCCGGGGCCGGCGAATGTCCGCCGCTATCTGATTCTGTTGTCGTCGGTGCCTGGCCAGGAAGCTGACAAGAACACGAATCCGGGACAGACCATGGCCCTGAGTGCGATGCTGCCCCCCGGCGACCATCCGGCGGCGAGCCTCGGCTGCGTGCTCGTCCCACCGGCGGGAGCCATGGAACTGATTGGCCATCAGCACGAGTCCGTGAGCTATTTCGATGAGTATCTGCCGTATCTGGCGGCCGGGTATGTGGTTGTGCATTACGAGACAGATGGCGGATTGCTCCGTCCCCAGCAGGAACCGTCGCCCGATGAGCTTGGTTTGGCCTATCGGGTGTTCAGCAAGTCGGCGGCCGGGCTGGTCAACGGGCGGAATGCCATCGAGTTCATCCTTCAGAAACTGCCGATGGTCGACCCTCAGCGAATCGCCGCAGCCGGGCACAGTTCGGCGGGTGCCAACGTGCTACTGCTGGCGGCCCACGAACCCCGGCTCTCGGCGGTGATTGCTTACGGGGCACGAGCTCAGGTCCGCCCCGAGATTCTCCAGTTGGTTTCCGATCCGCAATACAGCCACAATTTCCCGGGCGCGGTCGATTTTCTGTACCAGAGTTCTGTCAGCAGTCACCTCAGCCGGATTGGCTGCCCGGTGTTTCTGTTCCACGCCCAGGACGACCCGGTCGTTCCCGCCAGTGAATCTCTCTGGATGTCCGACCGCCTGAAGGAGCGCGGTGCCCCGGTCCAGTTGGAACTGGTTCCCACGGGCGGCCATTCCGACGGAATGTTTCAGTCGGGAATTCCCAAGGCCGTGCAGTGGCTTCAGACGCTGTGGCGCTAAACCGCTGCGCATCGATCCAGCCGAGTAAGAGAGAGACTGTGCGGCGAGATGGCCCGACGGGGGGAAGTCTCGCGACATCCGCTACACTGGATTCTTGATCGAGTGGTTCGCTGGGCGTTCGGGACGGGCAGGGGAGGGGCTGTGCACTCGCTATCGTTTCCTGGGGCGTACGGCGTGCTCCTGAGGGTGATCCTCGGGGTGATTGTCGCGCACGCTCCTCAATGGGCGGCTGCCCAGTCGCGGCCTGCCGACACGTTTCCCATTCGTCAGCAGCCGATCGATTACTTCAGCGACGCCACGCGCAATCCGCTCGCAGAACTGGACGCCCGACTCGCCACCGGTGTGGTCCGCCTGACCTACGCTGAAGGGTCCCCCCTGGGGTATCTCCCCAGTCTGCTTGACGCACTCGACATTCCGGTCGAGTCGCAGGTGCTCACCTTTTCCGCGGCCGCGCGCAACGCCCAACTCGTCACCGCAAAGCAGCCCCGGGCGGTCTACTTCAACGACGATGTCTACGTGGGTTATGTCCCCGGTTCGCCCGAACTGGAGCTGGCGACATTCGACGCCGACAAGGGAATCGTGTTCTTCACGCTGCGGCAGCTGGCGAGCGACTCGCCCCGGCTCGACCGCGACGAGAACTGCACCCAGTGTCATGTCCATGTGCGCAATACAGCTGGCGTGCCCGGCCTGGTTCTGGGAACGATGCTCGTTGAACCGCCCGCCAAGCGGTCGGAACTGGTCCCCCTGACGCTGTCTCAGCCCTGGTCCGAACGGTTTGGGACGTGGTATCTGACAGGTCGATTCGGTGGTCAGCGGCATCGCGGGAACAGTCTGGGGCTGCCGCCCGAGGCTGCCCCCGGCGTGACGGAAGGCTCGCCCGTACCCGAGAACCAGTTCACGACCGGGCAACTGGCCGCGCGGTTCGATGTGACGCGCTATCCTTCCCCGCATAGCGATGGCGTCGCGTTGCTCGTCTTGGCACATCAGGTCGCGGTGCAGAACCTTACGACCCGACTGCTGTATGAACAGGCGTTCCGTCGCGAAACACAGGCGACGGAAGAACGACTCGCCCGCGAACTGCTGTTTGCCGACGAGCAGCCTCTGGTGGGCGAATGGACCGGCTCGAGCGCGTTTGCCCAGCGGTACGCCACCCCCCGAGAGAAGTGCCCCGTGCCCAACCTGCGGGAACTCGATCTCCACACCCGGCTGTATCGCTGGCCGCTCAGTCCGCAGTTCGACGCGCGCCCCCTGCAGGCCCTGCCGACCGATCTGCGGGCGCGACTGGTCCGCCGCCTGCAACTGGGGCTGGAAGGTCGCGATGAGTCGCTCACGCTACCGCACCCGGAACCCGACCGGCGGGCCGCCCGCGCCATTCTGGGCACCGTTCCGTAGGCTGAGCACCGCCCACCATGGCACACTAGCACAGCCCGCCAGGCAGCAAATGGATCTCTACCGGGCGGGTCTGAGAAGGGATCGCAACCTGCCGCTGCGCGATATGCTGATCGAATCCTGGTGGTTTTCTGTTTGCACTTGGATCTGCCCCGATGCCCCCTCTGATGATGATTCTGTGCGCGCTGATCGGGGCCGATCCGTTCGCCGCGGCGCGCGTGGCCATCCGTACCGAGATCGAGGCCGGCCTGTTTCCCGGCGCGGTCGTGATGTTGGGGACGGGGGACGACATTCTATTTCACGAGGCCCAGGGCGATGCCCAGGTTCGGCCGGTCCGCGTGGCCATGCAGACCGATTCGATCTTCGATCTGGCGAGCGTCACGAAAGCGGTCGCGACGGCCACGGCGATCGGCATTCTGGTCGACCATGGGCTGCTGGAGTTCGACCAGAGCCTGGCCGAGAGTCTTCCGGCCCATCGGGGTCGAGGGGCAGGGCGGATCACGCTGCGGCATCTCGGCGCGCATGTTTCGGGACTGCGTGAAAACCCCCGCCTCATGACGAGTGGGACGGGAGATGAGTTTTTCGCGGGGGTACTCACGCAGCAGCCCAGTTGGGAACCGGGGGTCAAGTTCGAATACGCCTGCAAGAATTGCATCACCCTGAGCACGATTGTCGAGCGGGTCTCGGAAAGCCATTTTGACGTCTTCTGCCAGCGGCGGATCTTCGATCCGCTGAAGATGAGAGAGACGTGCTTTCATCGTGTTCCCGCGTCGCCACGGGTTGTGGGGACATTCGGAGAGCTGGGGCTCGACCACAACGAAGACGGGCAGGCCGCGGGGCGGGGGATTGGCAATGCGGGTCTGTTCAGCACCGCGGGCGACCTGGCCCGGTTTTGTCAAATGATGCTCGGCCGGGGCCAGCGCGGAGAGGTTCGCATTCTCTCCGAGGCAACGTGGACGGAGCTGGTGACGCCGCGGTTCGACAACTCGCCTCACGCCTTCCTGTGGCAGACGGGCACGAATCTGGCCCACCGGCCCTTGGGACTCACGCAGTCGGCATTTGGGCATAGTGGCTGGACGGGCCAGTCGGTCTGGATCGACCCACAGCAGGGATTGTTTCTGCTGGTGCTCACGAATCGGGTGCATCCCGAGCGGATCGAAACGAGCTCCGCCCAGGGGAAAGAGCAGGTTCGCGCTCGAGCGCGGATTGGCGCCGCTCTGCTGCAATCGTGGACCGCGTGGAAGACCACGACGGGACGTCGCTGACGCGATGGGTGAGGGGGATGTTCTCGGGGGAAGCCTTGCGGCTTCCGCTACAAGACCGGGGGAAGCCTCACGGCTTCCGCTACAGGGCACTAGGCCGGGCGGTGTTTGACGAGGCGGACTTCGTTGCCGGTGGCGTTGTAGGCGACTTCGTCCATGAAGGTTTTGACGAGGAAGATGCCCCGGCCCGAGGGGCGCTGGAGATTGTCGTCGTCCGTGGGGTTGGAGACGCGGGCGACATCGAAGCCGGGGCCTTCATCCCGAATGGTGAACGAGACCTGCTGCCGGCCGATCCGCGTTTCGACGGCGATCTTGCGATCGCGGTAGGGGGCCTGTCCTCTCCGCGTACGGGCCGCTTCCGACCAGGCCTGTCCATCGCCCTCGCGGAGTTCCGAACTGAGCTCGAGGTTGCCATGGAAATGAGCGTTGTCGAGGCATTCAGTGAGGGCGACGGCGATTCGAATCCGCAGCCCTTCATCACCGAACGAAAACAGTTCGAGCAGGTCTTGAATGTGGGAAATGAGATGCGGGAAGAACGAGGGATCGTTCCGCAACAGAAACCGGCTGGTCGTCTCTTCGAGACTGTCGAGCAGATCTTTGTGACGGCGATCGCTGCGGGCGAGGCCCAGCACTTGCTGGAGGGTGCGGACGAGGTCGATTTCGAGGCGACGCTTGGGGACGTAGCTCATCGCGCCGCGCTGGAGTGCCGCGGTGGCGATCTCTTCGCTGCCGTGGTTGGTCATCAGCACGACCGGCACGCGGGGGTATCGTGCCCGCACCTCTTCGACGAGTTTGAGCCCGTTCATTTCGGGCATGATGAGGTCGGCCAGGAGCAGGTCAGGCTCTTTCTCGGCCAGGCGGGCGAGGGCCTCGCGGCCATTGCGGACGATCTCGACTTCGTAGTTTTCACGAATCAGGAGCCGGGCCACGAGCTGGGCCTGAGGGGCATTGCTTTCGGCGATCAACACGCGAGGCGAACTCATGGCGCTGCAGAAATCCTGTCGAGTGGACCGCCCGGGCCGTGTAGCCGCGTGGCCTGCCCCGGTCAGACCCGCTCCGCTGGCGGAGATCCGGGTCGGCAAAGTCTGGGGTTACCTGCGGTCGGCCCGCAGCATCGGTTCGAGTTCCTCGACAAAGTCGTTGACGTCCTTGAACTCGCGATAGACCGAGGCAAACCGGACGAACGCGACCTGGTCGACATCCTTGAGCAGATTAAACACCTGTTCGCCAATGTAACGCGAGGGCACTTCCCGGTCGAAGTTGCGGTGGGCCTCGGCTTCCACATGATTGATGATCAATTCAATCTGCTCGGCAGAGACCGGCCGCTTGAAGCAGGCCTTCTCCAGCCCGGAACGAATCCGCTCGCGATCAAACGGGACGCGGTTGCCGTCCTTTTTAATCACTTTGAGCGCCACTTCTTCGATCTTCTCGTACGTCGTGAACCGGCGGGCACACGCGGTCGAGAGACATTCGCGACGTCGGCGAATGACAAAGTCCTCGCTCTGACGCGAGTCGATCACTTTGGTTTCGCCGTTACGACAAAACGGGCAAAACATGGTGTCGGACTCCAGCGGACGGCCGGGTCGAACGGCTTACCGCATTACCCCACCTTGGACAAACTCCCCGTAACGTACGCGAGCGGTATCAGCCCAGTCAACACGCCGGGGCAATCGGCCAGGGCCGGGATGCCGTTGCGGGGCCCGGAGTTCCGAGTGAATTCAATTCCCGTGCCACGCTTGCACCGCTTCGGGGCAAGCATGTGAACGGCTCCTGGCTCGCTTCGACGCCTGATTCAACGAACCTGGGCTGGTTTCGTGAGGGGCCAGTCGTCCCGCGATGTGCCATGCTTGCACCGCTTCGGGGCAAGCATGGCACAGGTCGCTGTTTACGATTCTTGTTCGCAACCGGGGCGCTGGGAGCGAATGCACTGCAATTGGGGCTGTTCTTGGTGGTTGTACGCGGAAGGTGTGGCTTCCTGTCGCTGCGCGACCCGACCACCAGGTGGTCGGGCCACCCGGGTTGGGATCCCGTCGAGATCGCCTCGAAGAGTGGTCGCGTTGTATCTCGCCGCGCGTTGGATAGAGTGAAGTGGATGGGAAGAGTGCGTGAATTGACGACGTGTGTAACGATGCTTAGCCGAGGGGTGTCATGCAGGGTCTCGCCAGAAATCTGGGGTGCGGTCTGGTTTTCCTCGTCGTGGCCGTCGTCGGGCACGGTCTCGATCTGAGTGCGGCCGAATGGCCTCAGTGGCGCGGCCCCGATGGGCAGGGGCATGCCCAGGCGACGAACCTGCCGGAAAAGTTCGGCGATGCCGAGAACTGCGTCTGGAAAGTGGCCGTCCCCGGCCGGGGCTGGTCGTCGCCGGTAATCGATGGCGACGCGATCTGGATGACGACCGCGATCGAAGCGCCGATCACGGAAGAAGAAAAGAAAAAGCGGCTCGAGGGGAATTCGAACAATCAGCCCCTGAATGTCGCGGGAAAGGTCAGCCTGCGGGCGGTCTGCGTCGACCGGACGAGCGGGGCGATCCGCCAAAACGTCGAGCTGATCGCTGAAGACGCCCCGCAGCCAATCCACCAGCTCAATTCATTCGCCTCACCCTCGCCGGTGCTCGTGGACGGCAAGCTCGTGGCGCATTTCGGGACTTCGGGAACCGCCTGTCTCGACACGAAAACCGGGAAGGTTCTCTGGGCGAATCGCGACCTGAAGATCAATCACGAAAATGGCCCCGGCAGCACGCCGATCGTCTGGAAAGACGTGGTCATTATCCATCTGGACGGCAGCGACACGCAGTCGATCGTCGGCCTCGACCTCGCCACAGGGCAGGTCAAATGGAAAACGCCGCGGAGTGGGGCACTCAACGCCGATCCGCAGCTCAAAAAGGCGTACGGAACGCCGCTGGTGACGGAATGGAACGGACAGCCCGCAGTCCTCT
>JAIXZD010000315.1 GCA_027489895.1 Planctomycetaceae bacterium | reverse complement strand
GCCAGCAGTGGCACCCTGGCGATGAGGCTGGTGCGGTGAGACGAAAGCGGTGAGGTTGGGGTCGGGGGTGATTCAAGCCGCCAGCGATTGGGGCCTGGGCCGGGATTCTGAGCGTGATCGAACTTAAGCGACCGCAGGAAATCGCGGCAATGCGGGACGCCGGTCGGCTGGTGGCGCGAGCGCATCAGATCGTCCGGGAGATGATCGGGCCGGGGGTGACGACCGGTGAGTTGGACGCGGCCGTCGAAGCGTTGTTTGAGACAGAAGGTGCGGTGTCGCTGTTCAAGGGGTATCCGGGCCGGGTGCCGTTTCCGGCGGTCTGCTGTATCTCGGTGAACGAGCAGATCGTGCATGGCATTCCGGGCGATCGGAAGCTTGAGCCGGGGGACCTGGTCAAGGTGGATACGGGTTGCCGGTTGAATGGCTGGTGCGGCGATTCGGCTTGGAGTTATGCGGTTGGCGAGATTGATGCCGTCAAATCAAAACTGATGCGGGTGGGTGAAGAGAACCTTATGCTGGCGATCGAGGCGCTGAAGACAGCGACGCGCTGGTCGCAGGTGGCGGAACAGATGCAGAAGGCGGTTCGGTCAGCGGGATTCAGCGTGGTGGAGCAGTTTGTGGGGCATGGCATCGGCCGGAAGATGCACGAAGACCCGCAGGTTCCGAACTACGTCAGCCCGCAACTGATGAAGCATGACTTCCGGATTGAACCGGGGCTGGTCCTGGCGATCGAGCCGATGGTGAATGCTGGGACGAAAGACGTGCGGATTCTGAGAGATCACTGGACCGTCGAGACGAAAGACAAAAAGCCGAGCGTTCACTTTGAGCACACGGTGGCGATTACGGACGCGGGGCCTGTGGTGCTGACGCGGCTGGAAGATTGACGGACGAGTTTTGAGCGGGAATCGAGGTGCCTCCGGGCGCTAACGCTTCCGGCTCCCGGGTCAAATCAGGCATCGGAAACGTGCTGAACCGGAAAAAGTTTGGACGTGAGGCTTGAAGAAGAGGGGACTTGGTCGCTAACATGGCCGATTCGCGCCAGAGCCGTCCTGAAAGCAGGGTGGCTGGGGTTGTGATTCGAGCCGGTGGAACGGTTCGGTAGCCAACAGGTCGGCGGGTCGTGTCTGGGTGGTGCCTGAGGTAAGGCAGCGAGCCTGGGGCGAAGTGGTCGACGGAAAGTGAAGGCGGACATGAAGATTCGTTCGAGTGTGAAGCGGATTTGCGAAGGCTGCAAAGTGGTTCGCCGCAAGGGGCGGAACTACGTGATTTGCTCGTTGAATCCTCGGCATAAGCAGCGCCAGGGCTAGTTACGCGATCGCCCTGCTT
Organism: Planctomycetaceae bacterium; assembly: GCA_027489895.1. Lineage (GTDB taxonomy): Bacteria > Planctomycetota > Planctomycetia > Planctomycetales > Planctomycetaceae > JAIXZD01. Next base: position 11,363 of record JAIXZD010000315.1, on the reverse strand, counting down.
GGGATGAGCGGGTGCTGGCGGCGTGACGGGTGTGGCAAAAACAGGTTGTGTTGAAGACAGGTTGAAACAGATTCGGGTTTGTCGGGTCAGGTTTTGTGGAGTCGGTGCCGGGTCGGGGTGGTTCCCAGTTGGGGAAAAGAGCCGATCGGCGGGTGTCGGGAAAGCAGTTCGAGGACGGTTATGCCGCGTATCTCCGGTATCGATATTCCCAATGGGAAGCCGATCTACATTTCGCTGACCTACCTGTTTGGGATTGGTCGGACGCTGTCGATCAAGATTTTGCGTGAGCTGGGCGTCGACCTGATGAAGCTCGCGAAGGATCTGACGGAAGACGAAGTCTCGCGGATCGCGAGTCATCTCGACCGTGAATACACGGTGGAAGGCCAGTTGCGACGGAAGATTGGTCAGGACATCGGTCGTCTGCGGGAAATCAACTGCTACCGCGGGCTGCGGCACAAGAAGAGCCTGCCGGTGCGGGGCCAGCGGACTCGAACGAATGCACGCACGCGGAAGGGTGTCCGTAAGACGGTCGCCGGGAAGAAGGGCGTGAAGGACTTGCGGTAGTTTGTCAGTTGGGCCTTCGTGTGTTCCACGTGGGGCCTGGCGTGGTTGGCTGGCGCAGTTGGTTGTGGTGAAGGACTGGGTTGGGGCGGTTTGCCAAGTGGTCAGGTGGATGACGCTGCGAGGTGGTTGTGGCTAAGTCGGTTCGCAAGAAGATTCGTCGCAATGTGACCCGCGCGGTCGCGTACATCAAGGCGACGTTCAATAACACGACGGTGACGATCACCGACACGAACGGCGACGTTCTGTGCTGGGCGACGGCTGGCACGATGGGCTTCAAAGGGAGCCGCAAGAGCACTCCGTTTGCGGCGCAGCGTGCGGCCGAGACCTGTGCGGAACGGGCGGCGAAGTTCGGCGTGAAGGAATTGGAAGTTCGCGTCAAGGGGCCTGGTTCAGGCCGCGAAAGCGCGATTACCGGGTTGCAAAGTTCGGGCCTGTCGGTCCGGGCGATTGAAGATATCACGCCGCTGCCTCACAACGGCTGCCGTCCGCGGAAGCGTCGACGCGTGTAGTTGAGGCGGTTGGAGTTGCGAGGTGGGTTTGGTGGGCGACATGCCTGGTCTGATCGCCTCGAAGTTCGCTGGAAGTGGTTACTGGTGGTCTGGTTTGTCTGAAACGGTGAACCGTTGCTGGCAGGTTGGGCTGAGTCACTTCGAACGAGACGATTGAGCGAACGACACGAATGGACAGATGAGAAGTCGACGAACAGAATTTGGATGCGGCGAATTGACTGGATGGGCCCGCTGACTGACGGCGGGCTTTCTTCTTGGTGAGTGAGAACGGGTTCCATGGGGCGTTACACTGGTCCTGTCTGTCGTTTGTGCCGCCGCGAGGGGCTGAAGCTGTTCCTGAAATCGACCCGGTGCGACTCGTCGAAGTGCGCGCTGGAACGACGGGATCAGCCGCCCGGGATGCACACGCAGCGTCGTCGCAAGCAGACCGACTACGGGGACCGTCTGCGTGAAAAGCAGAAGGTGAAGCGGTTCTACGGAATTCTCGAACGCCAGTTCCGCCGTTATTTTGAGATGGCGAGCCGGTCGAAGGGGAACACCGGGAGCACGCTGATGAGCCTGCTCGAACGCCGCTTGGACAGCATTGTCCACCGGCTGGGTTTCGCTGGTTCGAAGCGTCAGTCGCGTCAACTCGTGAACCACGGTCACATCTACGTGAACGGCAAAAAGGTGGACATCGCGAGCTACCTGGTGAAGGCGGGCGACAAGATCAGCGTCAAGCCGCGTCCGAAGAGCCTGCGGTTCGTGCGTGAGAGCCTCGAGAGCAACGCGTCGAAGGCGCCGGACTTCCTGAGCGTTATCAAGGGCGAGCGACCTGAAGGCCAGGTGCTGCGTCTGCCGGGGATTGAGGACGTGAGCATTCCTGTTCAGCCACAGCTGATCATCGAATTGCTGTCGAAGTAAGGTGAAGTTCAGGACGGGATTGCCTGGGTGCGGGTGAACTGGTCCTGGTCTTGAAGCGAAGAAAAATGAAGGCGGGCGAGCTGGACGCTTCGTCGACCGGACAGGCAGGGGAGCCGAGGGTCGCGGGGCAGAACTGGGTCAAGAGGGGGATAGAGACCATGCGGATTCGCTGGCGCGGGTTGGAGTTGCCGAGTCGAGTTGTGCCGGATACGGACACGTCGACGAGTACCTACGGGAAGTTCACGGCTGAACCGTTCGAACGCGGTTTCGGCGTGACGATTGGCAACAGTCTGCGACGGATTCTGCTGTCGAGCCTGGAAGGCTCGGCCGTGACGCGGGTCAAGGTTCAGGGCGTTCAGCACGAGTTTTCGTCGATTCCGGGCGTGGTCGAAGACCTGACGGATATCGTCCTGAATCTGAAGTCGCTGGTGGTGAAGAACCACTCGACGGAACCGAAGACGCTGCGGATTGAGCGGCGGACCAAGGGCCTGGTAACGGCGGCCGATATTCAGTGCGATGACGCGATCGAGATCATCAATCGCGATCTGGTGATCGCCACGATGACGGACGATGTTCCGCTCGTGATGGAATTGACGGTGAACAACGGCCGGGGCTATATCCCCGCCACGGAACATGCGGAGAAAGACCCCGAGATCGGCGTGATTCCGCTGGACTCGATCTACTCTCCGGTGGTTCGGGTTCGATACAAGATTGAAGAGACGCGCGTTGGCCAGCGGACGAACTACGACAAGCTGGTGATGGAGATCTGGACGAACGGGACGATTTCGCCGGAGATGGCGCTGGTTGAAGCGGCGAAGATTCTTCGCAAGCACCTCAACCCGTTCATCACCTATCGCGAGCCTGGTCCGGAACTGTCGCCAGAGGGTGGACTTCGGGGCATGGCCGAAGCGACGGGCTACTCGCCCATCGATCTGGAACTGGAAGAAAAGCTGGGTCGGAGTCTCGCGGAATTGAACCTGTCGGTGCGGGCGACGAACTGCCTGGAATCGGAAGGGATCAACAGCGTTCGCGACCTGGTGACGCGGACGGATGATCAACTGCTGCAGGTTCGCAACTTTGGCGAAACGACGCTGCAGGAAGTGAAAGAACGTCTGGGCCAGATTGGCCTGCGTTTGGGAATGCGTGTTCCGGCGTCGCGACGATAGCGGCCGGGTTTGGATTTGTGATCTCTGAGGTGCGGGACGTTTCTTCGGAAGCAACCCGCCTGTTGAACAGGTTGAAGGTGCCATTATGCGGCATAAGGTGAGCGGCAGGACGCTGGGCCGGAACGCTTCGCATCGCAAGGCGATGTTCCGGAACATGGCGGCCAGTCTGATCAAGACCATGGAAATCGACACCACGGACAAGACGGCCCCCAAGGTTGAGGGCCGGATTGTGACGACGGTGCCGAAGGCCAAGGAACTGCGTCCGTTCGTCGAGAAGCTGATCACGCTGGCGAAGAAGTCGCTGGTGTCGACGGAAGCGGCGGCGCAGTACGCGACGACGTACGCCCGCAACTCGACGGAATGGAAAGAGTGGCGTAAGTCGGAGCAGTGGCAGAAGTGGAATCAGGCGATTGCTCCGTCGGTCGCGTTTCGTCGGCGGGCGTTTGCCGCGCTGCGAGACAAGGACGCCGTGCGGATTCTGTTCTCGACGCTGGCCCCGAAGTTCGTGGATCGACCGGGTGGATACACGCGGATCCTGAAGCTCGCGAAGCCGCGGCTGGGTGATGCGGGTGCTCGGGCGATCATCGAGTTTGTCGGCAAGAACGACCGCGTCAAGCAGAAGAAGGAGCGGACGGCTCCTGCGGTGGCGGTGGAAACAACGGCAGCTCCGGCGGCTGAGTAAGTCTTCCGGGCTGACAATTGAAATAGACGAAACGCGCTGGAGGGCTTGTTCCCCAGCGCGTTTTGGCATTCTTTGGGTTGGGAGTCGGCGTGGTGCGGAGACTTTTTGTTGACCACCAAGACACCAAGAGCACCAAGGAAATGCGGGGCAAGGGGAACTCGTGCGGAGGTGAGTCGGTTGGAGAGGGCGGTCTGTGACAGGAGCGCGGGTTTCCACCGACCCCTGACAGGGTCGGCTCGCCTTGTCGCGCCTGGTCTGGTGGGTTGGGGTGGGGGAAGCCTCACGGCTTCCGCTACGACTTGGTTGGGGTTGCTGGTGACCGGAGATGAGTGAAAGAGAGTTCGGTGGGACTCGGCTTGTTTCGATTGGGGAGACGGCGTAGCTTTTTGGGGCGCTGACGGCGAAGCGATGATTGCGAAACGCTGGCCGCGAAGCGATGACTGCGGAGCAAGCGGACGCGGGTGAGGGAACACCGGGTGGGAGAGGATGGGCGTGTCGGCTGATTTTGATTTCACGACGGCGATGCGGCGACTGTGCGTGGATATCACGCGGCGGGTCGATGAGTTCGCGCATGTGGATATGGACCATGTCTGTGTCGCATTCGCGCAGGCCCGCCGGCGGGTGAGCCATGGATTGCAGGCGAAGCTGACACCGCTGCGGTTTGAAGACGGTCGATTGACGGAGATGCGGCGGGGCGTGGAGTGGACGGTGCAGCGCGTGTTCCATGGTGAACGCGAGATGCTCTATATCCTGACGTTTTATCTCCCGCGGTTTCTGGACCACTGCTTGCGGGAAAAGCTGATCACGGTGATGCACGAGCTGTATCACATCAGCCCGAGGTTTGATGGCGATATCCGCAGGCTGCCGGGGCATTATCATGTGCATTCCCACAGCCAGGCGGAGTATGACCGGCAGATGGGCGTGCTCGTGGATGGGTATCTCGCCCAGCGGCCGCCGGTCGAGCTATATGGGTTCCTGGAACGGGACTTCCGGACGCTGGCGACGACGTATCGCCGGGTGGTGGGCGTGAAGGTGCCGATCCCGAAGCTGGTGCCGGTGAAACGCACGGCTTGAGGTTTTTTTGGGGGCTCGGAGGCGGCGTCGATTGTGTGGGGGCTGAGTCACACGAAGGCGCGATGGAAAGGCAAGTCGTGCCTCGCTTCGGCGTCTTTGACGATGGACGGTGGGCGATAGAGGGTGGCCTGTAGGACAGGTTGGGCTCGCCGAAAATCGCCGGCCGCTGATGCGGGGTGGGGTCGCTCGGTTGTTGGGCGTCGGGGAAGCCTCACGGCTTCCGCTACGGACGCTAAAACGATTAGGGGGCTTGCTGGGCGGCGGCACGCTGGGTGGAGCGGAGGCTTTGGATCCATTCGCGGACGAGGTCGCGGCCTTTGGTGTCGAGCTGCGAGGTGGAGAGCGGGGGCATGTGGCCTGTCTCGCGGTGGGAGATGCGGTGGAGCAGGACCGAGCGTTCCGGGGCACCGGGGGCGATTAGTTTCGCATCGGCCAGTCCGAACGTGCTGTGGACCGGTTTCTCGTCGACGAGCTTCATCTTGTCGAGCGGCTTGTCGAAGCCGGCGTTGAATTGCGAGTTGCCGCCCCCGGCGTCGAGGTGGCAACTGGCGCAGTTGGAGTGGAGATACGACTTCGCGCGGAGGGTGAGGTCGGGGCCGGGCTGGAAGGGATCGACCAGCCGTTTCAGTCGCGAGGGGGAGACGCCCAGCCCGCGCGATTCGGGGGCGGTGCGCTGGTCGGGCTGCTGAGCGGCAGCGGCGACGGCCTTCGTGACGAAGGCGTCATCCTTGCCCGCGGCCTCAAGCTCTTCCTTGAGGACCTCGCGGGCCTGGGCGTTCCGGTCGAGCGAGAGCAGGTCGAGCTGCTCGAGCAACCGCAGTTGCTGGTCGGTCTGGCCTGGGGCGTATTCGTGGGACTTGTTGAACTGGACTTCGCACAGCCCGAGGACGTAGTTGGCCGCGCGGCTGTGGCAGACCATGCACTCGGCCCGGCTGGGGTAATGCCAGGACTGTTTGCGCGGGCCGGTTGGGGATTTCACGGTGAACGTCTTGTCGAGGCCTGCGGAGGCGACGAGGGTGGCGTCGGTCTGCTCGTCGTTCCAGAGGTAGGAGTAGCCTGCCCACTCGCCCTGCTGCTTGACCATGATCCGGGTCTCGATCCACTGGCGCGAGGCGGGGTTGCCCTCGTCGGTTTCCAACTGGAACGATTTGACGATCACCGCGTCATCGGGGAATTTCCAGCCGCCGATGCGGGTATATTCGATACGTGACTCGTTCCCCGTGAGGGCGAAGGCGCGGGTCTTGAACGAGCCATCGGACCAGAACGGCGCGTTGACCGAGTAGGGAATAAAGGCGTCGACGAGGTGGTGGCCAGCAACTCTGGTGAACAGGCCCGTCTCGGAGAGCGTCTTGGGGAAAGCGGGCGGATTGGTGACGGGGGGCACCGGTTCGAGGGTGTAGAGACCGCCCTTGCCTGCGGGCTGGTAGTCGACCAGGAGCAGGTCGCCGCGGCTGTTCTCTTCAAAGTAGACGAGCACGAGCGAAGAATCGGCGATCTCGCGGTGGCTTACGACCTGTTGACCGTCGTGCCGACCCGCCCAGATTTTTCCGGTCGAGTAGTCGCCGTAGAGATAGGCGCCGTTGAGTTCGGGGAGCGCTTGGCCGTAGTAGACGACGCCGCCAGTGAGGGAGCGGGCCTCGGAGTGAGAATGCTCAAAGGTCGGTTTGACGAACGGGGTGGGACCCTGGGGGCGATCGTCGTAGAAGACGTGGCTGCCTTCCATGACGCTCCAGCCGTAGTTGTCGCCTTTGTTGACGAAGTAGACCTGTTCCCAGAGGTCCTGGCCGTTGTTGCCGATCCAGATGTGGCCGGTCTTTTCGTCGACGGTCATGCGCCAGGGGTTGCGGAGGCCGTAGGCCCAGGTCTCGGGGACGATGCCTTCCTTGCCGACGAAGGGGTTGTCCTTGGGCACGGAGTACTTCTTGCCCTCGGCAGGATGATCGATATCGATACGGAGCAGCTTGGAGAGGAGCACCGACATGTTCTGGCCGATTTTGGGGAGGTCGGAATCGCTGGTGCCGTCTCCGGAGGTGATGTAGAGCAGACCATCGAGGCCGAACCGCAGGGCACCGCCGTTGTGACCATCGGAAAGCCATTCGATGAGGACTTCTTCCGACGCGGGGTCGAACGCGTAGGGGGGCTTGGGATCGAGCTTGAAGCGGGAGACGCGGGTCGTCTTGCCCTCGAACCCGGCCGAACCTTTGCCGTTGCTGCCAATCAGGACATATCCGTTTTCGGTGAACTTCGGATGGAAGCAGATGTCGAAGAGGATGCGGTCTTTGTCGGCCTCGTAGACGAGTTCGGTCTCGCGGGCGTCGGGGGTGTCGGCGAAGCGGAGAATTTTGCCGCCGTTGCCATCCTGGCCCTGCGTCCAGACCCACAGGCGGTCGCTGCCCGGCTGGTGCATGACGCCCAGCGGGTGCGAGAAGGCGAGGTCGGGATAGATGCGTTTGACTCGGTAGGGGGGCGGCGGTTCAGGCGTGCCGATGAGCCTGGACGTGGTGAGGGGAGTCCGCTTGGCGATGGCGGGCGGGATGGCACCGGGGCTGCTCTCGGGGCCGACAAAGCGGACGGGGGCGTAGTCCTGCGTGAGGTGGAAGTTGGCGGCGTCTTCGCTGGCCAGCGGCGCGCAGGTGGAGAGTTCGGGCTCCTGGCCCAAGAGATAGTCGTACCGGCAGAGGGCCATGGTCCAGACTTCACCGTCTGCAGGGCGGCCGCCTGTGCGGAGAAAGTCGGTCCAGGGGATGCGGCCTTCGACGTGCCAGCCTTCGTCCTTATCGGTCCGCTGGTTCAGCGTGCCATGCACGGCGACGGCGGTTTCCCAGAGGAAGGGACTGTCCTGAATGAACTTGGCGAAGAAGTCGGGTTCTTTTTTGGGGATGAACATGTCGAGCCGGGTCCCCTTGGGGGTGACCTGAAACTCGTAGTAGCCCGTGTGCTTGGGCGAAGGCTTGAAGAAGAGTTCGAAGACGTCGTTCTCCCAGCATTTGCCATCGTGCTCGGCGATTTCGGCCCAGACATCGCGATCGGCCATCTCGGCGGCGAAATAGAGCGCGTCGTGGTTCCAGAGGAGCCGGGCTTTGGTGGGAGCGACTGCGGGGCGGTTTTTGGCTTTGAGCCAGGGGAGCGAGAAGTTCTCGATGACGGCGGCGTGCGCCCAGGCGGGTTCGTCGAGTTTTCCATCGATGGAGAGGACCGTGTCGGTCCAGCGGCACTCGAAGGCAGCGGTGGGCGCTGGATCGGCTGCGACGAGAGTCTCAGCACAGAGTGAGGTGGTTGCGGAGACGAACAACGCAACGAGCAGACGAGTCCAGACCGGACAGCGCGACATGGGGCGAATCCCGAAACGACGAGACGATAAAAACAGATCTCAAACGAGTGGCGAGCGCCCTGAGATCAGTCTACCGAAATCGTGGGGGGAAACACCATCGGGCGTGGGGAGGCTCGAGAGTCACCACCAAGGCACGAAGGCACCAAGGAAAGGCGAGGTGGGCCGCTTCGCACTTGGGCGTTGCGAATGGGATTGGGGGCCGGGGAAGCCTCACGGCTTCCGCTACGTTGCGCGTTGCGGGACGGCAGAGCGAGCGGGACTTGGGAAGCCTTACGGCTTCCGCTACCGACTGGTTTGGTGTTTCCGGGCGGGTTAGAGCAGTTCGCGCATCGGCAGGTGGTGGTCGACGAGGTACTGCGGGCGGCCGGAGAGGTCGTGGTAGTAGGCGTTGTTCAGGTCGAGACCCATCTTGTGGTAGAGGGTCGCGTGAACTTCGCCGAAGTGGATGGGACGTTCGGAGATTTCGGCCCCGAGGCGATCGGTTGCGCCGATCACCTGGCCCATGCGGAGGCCTCCACCGGCGATCAGCCCGCCGCCCACTTGCGGCCAGTGGTCGCGGCCGGCATCGGGATTGATGCGGGGCGTGCGTCCGAATTCGCCCCAGGCAACGACAGCGACATCATCGGACATTCCGCGGGCGTGAAGATCCTCGATCAGGGCGGAGAGCGCCTGATCGAAAATCGGAGCGTGGGTGTTCTTGAACTCGCTGAAGTTGGCGGAGTGGAAATCCCACCGGCCAAAGTTCAGGGTGACGACGCGGGCGCCGGCTTCCACGAGGCGACGGGCGACGAGGAAGTGTTCGCCGTTGCGGGGGGCGCCGTCGCCGTAGTTGCGGGTGTCGCCCTTGCCGTAGCGATCGCGGGTCGCCTGGTCTTCCTTGGAGACATCGAGCGCGTCGGCCAGCTTGCTGGAGGTGAGGATCTCGAGCGCCTGCCGATTGATCGCGTCCATGCCGTTCATCATGCCGCTGGCGTCGACATCGCGGCGGAACCGGTCAAACCCGGAAAGCAGGTTTTCGCGATGCGCGAGCCGTTCGCGGGTCACCCCGGCGGCGAGCTGCATGTCGTCCCGAGCGGGTCCCGTGGGGCGGAAGGCGGCATGGGCGACACCGAGAAACCCGGGATGGCCCGGTGACCCGTAGGGCGGGTGCCCGGCGTTGGGGGCGAGGCCGACGAAGGGAGGAACCGAGGGATTTCGCGGGCCAAACAGTTTGGAGACGGTCGGGCCGATGGCGGGCCAGCCGCCCGAGGGTTGGTTGCGGAAGGACCGGCCGGTGTAGCAGATGAAAGAGTCGTGGTTGCCGTCGGGGCTGCCGGTGACCGAGCGGAGCACGGCGCACTTGTCCATGATGGCGGCAAGTTTGGGAAGGTGCTCGCAGACCTGGAGGCCGGGGACCGGGGTGTTGATCGGCTTGAACTCGCCACGGATTTCGGAGGGCGCGTCCATCTTGAGGTCGTACATGTCCTGGTGCGGCGGGGCGCCGACCATGTAGATCATGATGACCGCTTTCTTGGAGTTGGTGATCCGCGCGGCCTGCTCAGCCCGCAACAGGTCGGGGAGGGCGATTCCGCCCAAGCCCAGAACACCCAGGCGAAGCGCCTCGCGACGGGTCAGACCATCGCACATCCGAAACGCGGGACCAGTCAGGTTGAGCATCGAAGGCCTCTCGGAACGAGGTTCGAGGGTTTTGGCGTCGAGGTAGGTGGCTGCTGGTAGGACAGAGCCGGCGGGCACCGCGTCGGTTTGGGACGCGGTGTGAGAGTCGGTTTCGACGGCTTGCAGGGGCAACCCATGCGAAACCGTCGATATTGAAAGCTTAGACCGAGATCGACCGCCTGTCGAGGGGCAGTCCAGCTTGGGGCCGGGAAATCGGAAGAATCCGCAAGATCAATCCGGATAAGCCGTTATCGCGGGGAGGGCGGTCCGCGCCGGGGGGAAGCGTCACCGCTTCCGCTACGAGGGGGTGGGGGAGCGGAAGCTACTTGGTGCGCCAGAGGAGGGCTTCGGGGAGGGCGAGGGTTTCGCGGGCGGCGGCGGTGGCTTGCCAGAACCGTTTCGCGTCGACGGGGTAACCGGCCGTGGGAGTGAGACCGGGCACCTGGGCTTGCCACCAGACGTTGAACTGGTGCATCGCCAGTTCCCGCAGGTACTTGGCGACCATCGAGGCGGCGGCCACCGGCAGATAGCGCTCAGATCGGACGCCGAACCGGACTTCGGTCTTCCCGACGCGGTAGCGGCTCGACTCGGCCCCTTCGGCGAGCGTCTGCACCATCTGCTCGCCGGCGACATGCTGCAGGAGATCGGCGTAGCGATTGCGGCCGCCATGCTTGTCGCAGTAGACGAATGTGGGGCGATGAGTTTCGAGTTCCCAGAGGGAGGCGACGAGACCCAGGGTCGCTTCCGAGAGCAACACGCCTTTGCTGCCGACGACGTCGAGGATCGCGTTGAACCGGAATGGGGAGACCAACCGGGCGCGAACGGCTGTCAGTGCGACGCCGCATGCGGTGAGCCGTTTCTGAACGACTTCGCCCCGTGAGGCGAGTTCGTCGGCGGGGACTGCCCAGGCGAGTGGCAGCGGCAGGTCGGGGGCGAACCAGGGTTCGTCGTGGCGTGCGGCGAAGGATTCGGGATCGACATGCTCCCAGAGCGTGGCGAAGGAGTGCAGCGGGATGTTGGCGGCTACGAGCAGGGGCAACAGGTGGCGTTCGAGCGGGGCGAGGCCACCGGGTGGTTTGTAGATCGCTTTGGAATCGGCGATCCAGAGGCGGTCGTCGCCTTTTTGAGGCGCGGTCCGGAGCAAAGCCGGCTCGACGAGTGTGTCGATCTCTTCGAGTGAGAGACTGGCGGGAAACTCCCAGCGGGTTGCGGCGATGACGAGCGGCCCGAGGTTGGGGCCGTAGCCCGCTTCGTCGACACCAAGGAGCAAGGTCATTACTGCTACGTCCCTCGTTCAGTGTCAGGCTGCGTCAGAACGGAGCAAGGCAAAAGTCAAAAGTGAGGGTGTCGGGCATGCCCGACCTGTTCTTTCTACCTGACATTGATCGTTAGACGGACTACTACAGCTGCGTAGTTTACTCTTCGAAGGCGAGGATGCCGAAGTAGGGCGTTGTTGTGGGCGTGGTGGTCGTGGACGT
>JAIXZD010000456.1 GCA_027489895.1 Planctomycetaceae bacterium | reverse complement strand
TATTCTGGGGCAGGCGACGCATGTATATCGCCCGAAACGGGCGGGCGTGTAGCGCGGGATCATCGGCGAGATAATCGTGGGCGCCTCCGGGCGCTAACGCTTCCGGATCCCATGGTGCCTAGGACGCGTTGCTCGGCGTCGGCGATTGACCTTGGTCACGGGGGTTGGACATGAGCCAGTCGTCTCGACGAACTCTGCTGCGGATGGCCTTGGCCGGTGCGCTTGGTCCGTTGATCGCTCCGCGTGGAATGGCTCACGCCGCTCCCCCGGAGGGGTTGTCTCTGGGCTTCAGCTTGTACGGCTGTCCGGGGATGACGCTGCCCGACGCCGTGGGCCTGGCGAGTGACGCGGGGTATCGCTGTGTCGAACTGCCGTTGATGCCTAATTGGCCCTCCGAGCCTGATCGACTCGACGCGGCGGCCCGGCGTGATCTCGTGACACGACTCCAAGACAAGAAACTGCGGGTCGCCGCGTTCATGGTGCATCTGCCGCTGGCTGCGGCCGAGAGTGATTGGCCCGCCCAGGCCGAGCGATTGAAGGCCGCGGGGCAATTGGCAGCCGATCTGGCAGCCGTGGCCGATCCGATTGTCGAGACGGTCGTGGGCGGCAAACCGGGCGAGTGGGATCGCTGGCGCCCGGTATTTGTTTCGCGGCTGAAGAGCTGGTCGACATTGGCCGAGGATGCGGGTCTGACGATTGCCATCAAGCCACATGTCGGCAGCGCGCTCAACGAGCCGCGGTTCTGTCGGGAACTGATTGAGGCGGTCGATTCACCACGGGTGCGACTGGCCTACGACTACAGCCACTTCGACCAGCGCGGGTTCGATCTCGTGGAGACGACGCGTGATCTGGCACCGCTGTCGGTGTTTGTCCATGTGAAGGATCGTGCGCCGGGCGAAGAGAAGGTACGGTTTGTTCTGCCGGGGCAAGGCCAGATCGACTACCCGCTGCTCCTAAAGACGCTGCACGCGGCCGGGTATCGCGGTGCGATGGTGGTCGAGGTTTCGGCGCAGATTCATTCCCAGCCGGGGTACAGCGCGAAAGAGGCTGCGGCGATGAGCTTTGGGCACCTCAGTCGGGCGCTCGTTGCTGCGGGAATCACGGCTGGAAGTTGAGGCGGGGTAGTTCGCGCGTCTTTCGTGGGGGCAGCGCTGGGGAAGCCTCACGGCTTCCGCTACATCTGTGTGGGGGCGTCGGAGCCCTTTGAAATACATCGCGGTTTGCGAACCGATTTCTGGACAGGTCGATCAGTTCTGCGTGTGGTCGGCACCGGCGAGTTTTTCGCGGATGTAGCCCGCGCGGGCTGCGTTCCGCTCGCCGCTGGCCAGGCTGGCGTTCTGCAGCTTCTGCAGGTGGGCGGGCTGGGTGTTCAGGAAAATCTCGTTGAGCGTGGGCAGTTCGAGATCGTCGATCAGCCCGAGATGCACGCCCATGCGAACACTCGACAGCAGTTGCATCGTTTCGTCGCTGGTGATCGTCTGGGCGGTGCGCAGCACGCCAAACGCCCGCGCCACCTGGTCGTGCAGCTTTTCCCGATTCTCACGCACCAGGGCCTGCCGCACCTTTTTCTCGTAGGCGATGATGCTCGGGATCACGCTCTTGAGGTTCCCCAGGATGTCGTCTTCCTTCTTGCCCAGCGTCACCTGGTTGGAGAACTGGTAAAAATCGCCCATCGCCTGGCTGCCCTCGCCATACAGTCCACGGACCGCGAGGCTGATCTTCTGGGCCGCCTGAAACACCTTCTGAATCTCTTTGGTCATGACGAGCGCCGGCAGATGCAACAGCACACTGGCCCGGATCCCCGTCCCCACATTGGTCGGGCAGGCGGTGAGATAACCGAACTCCGAGCTGAACGCATACGAAACGCGCGACTCGAGTTCGTCGTCGATCCGGCTGATCTCATTCCAGCAGTCATCGAGCGCGAAGCCGCTGCGAAACACCTGCAGCCGCAGATGGTCTTCCTCATTGACCATCACGCTGACGGTTTCGCTGTCGGCAATACAGACTCCGCAGGCCCCCTGGCTTTCCGCCAGTTCCCGCGAAATGAGCTGCCGCTCGACCAGAAACTGCCGGTCGAGCGTTTCGAGCTGTCCGACATCGAAGTACGTCTGGGACGATCCGAGCGGAATCTCCTTCATGACGCCGCGCAGCTCGCGTTCGATCTCGCCGCGGACCCGTTCATCGGCCCGGCAGAGAAAGGGGTACCGCGCCAGATTGCGGGCCAGTCGGATGCGACTGGACATGACGATATCCGCGTCCGGTCCGCTTCCCCGCAGCCATTCTCCGCATCGCCGCGACAGATCGCTCAGCTCCACAGTCGTCGCTCCCAAACCGGTTGACTACGGACGACCCCGTCCGCACCTGCCCTCTCACTCATTCTAACCTGTCGCGCCGGCAATTGGCTCTCTCGGCCGCGAGAGATCTCTCATCAAAGGATATACGCGGGACCGGAATCCGGTGGAAGTGCGCCACCGGGAAACGGCTCCGGTCCGGTGCCGTTGCTGTAAAATCCAGCCGGGGATGATGGTCTGCGGAAATCGCGAATCTTCCGGGCGCCGACGCTTCCGGCTCCCCCATCACGATGGTCTCCGTACGACACTCATGCCGGTTCACCGTCTGGACGGCCTTCCAATTTCGGGGACGGTTGATCGGCCAGCCAGCCTTCGAGTGACTCGGCGAGCCGCAGGCCGACTTCTTCCTCGTCGCCAATCACAATGACACCCCGCGCGGAGAAATCGTCCGTATGGAGCTTGTAGCGCGACCGCACGAGCACGTGGGCTGCCGGGGCGAGCTGTCGGACATTGTCGAGGATGGTCAGCGCCGACTGATGGTGAGGGATCGTGATGATGACCGCACGGGCCGACGGGACCTGGGCGTGTTCGAGCACTTCGAGTTGCGTCGCGTCGCCCACGTGTCCATGGAACCCGAGTCGATTGGCATGCCGAACGCCGTGCACGTTGAGGTCGAGGACTGAGACATTCAGCCCGCGATCGATCAGGGGACGGGCCGCTGCCTGGCCGGCGGGGCCAAACCCCACCAGGATGATGTCGGGCGGCGCGTCGAGGTGGACGGCGTTCTCCGTCTGGTCACTGCCCGGCCCAAACAGCGTTGCCATGCGATTGCCAAACCCGACCGCCGCGGGAACCAGAAAGGCGCTGGCGATGAATGTGGCAATGGTTGTGGAGATGACCATCGCAAACAGTTCCGAGTTGACGACGCCGTTCTCCTGCCCTAGGGCCCCCAGAACAAACGCAAACTCACCGACTTGTGCGAGGCACAGCCCCGTGGCCGCCGCGACACGGGTCGACTGACCGAGCCAGCGGAACAAAATCCAGATGATCAGCATTTTGCCCACGATGAGGGCTGCGGTGGCGACGAGCACAACCCACGCATTGCTCAGAATCCACAGCGGATCGGCCACCATCCCCGCCGAGCCGAAGAACAGGGTCAGTAGCAGCACTCGGAGCGTGGAGATGTCGGCTCGAATCTGGGTGGCGAAGCGGGAGCTGCCTAGGAGCATTCCGGCGACAAACGCCCCGAGCGCTGGAGAGACACCCACGGCATGCGCCGCCCAGGCAGAGCCTAACCCGGTCGCCACGGCGAAAATCACCGTCAATTCGCGGTTGCGGTGGAGCGTGAGCGTCCCCAGCGAATGGATGGCAATCCGGTTCAATAGCAATAGAGCCACGACGAGGATCGAGGCCATGCCCAACAGCCGACCCGCCTGGCTCACGACGTCGACCAGTCCGCCCTTGCCGCCCAATATCGCCACCAGCAAAGCCAGCGGAACGACGGCGATGTCTTGAGCCAGCAACACGGCAAGGCAGTTCCGCCCATGCGGTAGATCGATTTCCGAGCGCTCCATGAGCATCCGCAGAACGACGGCGGTGCTGCTCAGCGAGATCATCGCCCCAAACGCGATCGCTGCGGGGATCGACCCAGTCCAGGGCCAGATCACCACGGCTCCCAAGACCAGCGTGCAGACCACTTGAAACACACCGCCCCACAGCGGACGAGGCCCCAGCTTGCGGAGCCGGTCGAGCGAGAACTCCAGCCCGAGGCTGAACAGCAGCATCGCCACGCCGAGTTCCGAAATCGCTTCAATCTCATGCGGGGATTCAATCAGCCCCAGACTGCCCGGTCCGCCCAGCACCATCCCGGCGATCAGATAACCCACAAGCGGACTGTGCCCGGCCCGCGACACCAGCCCGCCACAGATGAGGCACGCCGTGAGCAACATGACGATGTCGCGAAGAATCGACCAGAGATCCACCGTCGGCCCCAACCTGTCCCCAAACTGCTCCACACAGGTCCCGGATTATCGGCCGGGGACTGTCCCTACGCTGATTCTCGCGTCCGTGCTCACAAAATCGGCGAGGCCCAGGCGAGTGGGACCTTATCGCAGGGATACGCCCGATGGGCAATGTCGGCTTCGCTTCTCACACCGCGTGGTCGTGGGAACAGTTGACGTAACCGGTAGAGTTTGACCGGTTTTTCCGATCGTCAGAATCGATGCCTCGGGACGGAGCCGTCCGCACCGCCTGTTGCTTACGACCGATTGCTTGCTCATCGGACCGCGCAGGCGTCGATTTCGATAGGGGTGAGTCTTCGCGATGGACGCGGGCTCGGGGCGAAGCGAAGCGTGAGGCACGGATGCGGCGTTGGGGCTGGACTCTGGCGATGGTGACTTGCGTCTCGGGATGTTACATCCCGGGCAGCGGGTGGACGCTGCGCTCGGGGATCGACCTGCGGACGTATCGCAAGCCGGCCGTGTTCACCGAAATGGTCGACACCCGCTGGGACGAATGGAATCGCGTCGCCCAGATGAACGCGATGGGCGGAAGTTGCCCGGTTCCTGGGGGAGGTGGCCTCGTTGTTGAGTCGAGCGTCTATGCTGCGACGCCGCAATCGAGCTCACCCCTCACTTCGACCCCCACGGGTGTCATGGCACCGGTCGCCGGCACGCTCCCAGCGGGTAGCTCCGCCTCCTCGGACTCAGTCTCGCCGGGTTCCAGCTTCAACGAACCGGTCCAGGCCCCTCCAGCCGCTCCATCGTTCCCGGCCATGCCTGGCGTGGAACAGTTGCCACCTCCCCCCGGACTCTCACCGAGCCCGATGAACACGGCTCCCCCGGTCACACCAAATCCGTCGAAAGATCCCGTCGCGCAGGTTGCTGGCCAGATGAGCCCGCGCGGCCCGTCCCTGCCCGATCCGGTCGCGATGCCCGCAGCATCGCAGCCGGCCGCGCAGCTTGGCCCAGGCCGTCTGGGGGGCGCCAGTGGACCTTCGCCATCACGTGAGATCCTGTTCGACACACCGCTCGACCCGGAACGCGATCGCGTGCTGCCCGCGGATGGCATCGACGAGTCAACCGGGGCGAGCGAACGCCAGGGGGAAGTACGGTCGACACGTCGCGATCCGCGGGTGGAGCTCCAGTCGCTCGTCAGCGATGAGCCCCCCGAAGCCGCTCCCGGACGCGGAGACCGTCGAAAGTCACTCGACCTGCGCGATGCCACAGTCGACAATCCGGGGGCCAAGCCGGAGGAGGCAGGTGCCGCACCGGCGACGACGTCAGCGCCCGTTCAGCCGCAGCGCCGGTGGTGGTCGCGCCTCAACCCCTTCGCGCAATGAAACTCTTCAGTTGGAACATCCACAAGGGCATCGGCGGCGTGGATCGCCGGTACAACCTGCAGCGCATCATCGATGTGATCCAGGCGGAGTCGCCCGACATTGTCTGCCTGCAGGAAGTGGACCGGGGGGCGAAGCGCAGCCGCCTGCATGATCAGCCCCACCTCCTCGCGGAGGCGCTGGGCCTGCCGCACCTGCTCTACCAGTTGAACGTCAAACTGAGCGTGGGAGGCTACGGCAACCTGATCCTGTCTCGCTGGCCGTTCCGAACCCACCATCACATCGCGCTCAAACTCTCCTGGCGAAAGCATCGTGGTGCACAACTGGCCGTGATCGACATGCCCGGGCATCCGATTCACGTCGTCAACTGGCACCTCGGCCTGGCGGAGCATGAACGGGTCTGGCAGACAACCCACCTGCTGACCCACCGGCTGTTTCTGGAATCGGCGCACCTGCCGACGGCGATCATCGGCGATACAAACGACTGGCGGAACCGTCTCGAAAAAGGCCCGTTTCGCGACGCGGAGTTCTCGCACGTCACCCATCCGGCATCACGGTTCCGGTCGTTTCCCGGATGGGCTCCTCTGGGAGCGCTCGACAAGCTGTTCATTCGCGGCCCGATCACGATCGACCGCTGCCACATGATTCGGACCAGGCTGTCCAGCCGCGCGTCCGATCACTTGCCGCTCGTGGCCGAACTGAGCCTGGGCGAACGCGTTTCCAAACCGTCGTAACCGTCGTAGCGGAACTCGTGAGAGTTCCCACCAGCATCTCCCGCGTCTCTCACCGCGGCTTGGGCGTGTATCCAAGCAGCCCCCCCGCAATCGCTCCCCCCAGGTGTGCTCCATTGGCCACGTGCGGAATGACACCCGTCAGTCCCAGGACCAGCCAGACCAGCGAAAACACCAGCAGGTTGCCGGGGATCATCAGCCCCGAACGCCGATCCGTGCTCGACTTCACGGCCAGGTACAGAATCAGGCCATAGACCACGCCGGAGAGTCCTAGAAACCGTGGCCCAGGTGCCCAGGGCCAGTAAAACTGCGTGAGGTTCGACACCACGGCACACAGAACCACCAGCACGGCCAGACGGAGTGACCCACGGCGGACCTCGAAATAGGCGGCCAGCCCCTGCCACATGAACAGGTTGAAGACGATGTGCCAGAGATCGACATGAATGAGCGCCGGTGTGACCAGCCGCCACACTTCGCCACGGCGAATCTGCACCAGGCGTCCGCGATCTTCAGCCGGGACGTTGGGGCCATACTCTTCGATGCTGCAGGCCTGCACGACAGACGACAAGACGGCCCGATCGCGTCCGCGATCCCGTCGTTCCAGCAGCACGCCGACAAACAGCAACGCACAACTCGCGATGACCAGCCAGGTGACAGGCGTCGCCCCAGAGACCGGCTCCCACTGACGGCGGAGGTCAATCGTCCGGGCCTGGCGCTCGCGAGTCTGCCGCAACTCCTGGTCGACCAGCTTGCGAGCCTCGGCCGCTGCGGCGACGAACATGGGATCGTTAGGGTCCTGGCTGAACCTCGCAAAGATCTCGCGTGCGGCGGGGACTCGATCTTCATCGATCACCCAGACGGCGCATCCGTCCTGCGCCTCATCGAAGCGAACTTTCACCCCTTGGGTCAGGAGGTAGTCACCCAGTCGACGTGCGAGTGCAGAATCTTCGAGGGTTCCCAAACGGCGCATGCGGAAGGCCCCGGGGGCAGGAAAACAACACGTTCAAAACCGTCCGAGGATGGCAGATACGCGTCGAGTGTCAATTCGACGGCAGGAATTCAGCGCGCAAGGGGGCCGTCGTGGATTTCCGAGCAACTGGAGTAATTGGGGGAGCCGGAAGCGTGAGCGCCCGGAGGGGCGACAAGTCCCACAGGAACATCCCCCCCGGGAAACAATCCATAGCAAAGCGGTACACGATTGCGATGAGCGGGTGGGCTCGACCTCCGGGCGCTCACGCTTCCGGCTTACCATTAAGCAACGACAGAACGCGCGAAGCACGCGTAAACCGTGCAACTCCGTACGTACCGCGGCTACTTGATGTTTTCTGCGAGTCGCCAGAACTCGTCTTCGCCTTCTTCAGATGGGCCAGGCTTGGCGCCTGGTTTGGCATCTGGCTTGGCGGCCGGTTTCGAAGCAGGTTTCCGAGCCGGTTTTGAACTGGAAGACGCCGTGGTCGCTCCCGCCGCCGGGGGCTGGGGCTTCGCCGACGGTCCACCCGAGCCCTTCGGCGCACCCAGGGGCAAGTCGAGAATTTCCTTATCGTCGAGGCTGGGTAGCGCTGCCCCAGGTTTCCCGGCTGCCGGTGGAGAGGCCTGCTTGGACGGCTGTTTGGACGACTGTGGCCGACTCGGTGCGGCTTCACCCGTTGACCGCGCGGGACCTGCTGTTTCCTCCCCTTTGTTCCGTAGCGCAGGACTGAGCGGCAGTGCCTTGACGGACGGCCTTTTCGCGGGCAGAGGCGGTGGGCTGGCGGGCGATTTTGGTTCGGGTGTGGCCAGGGGCACGGGAAATTCGCTGGACGCCGAAACCTTGGCTTTAGGGAGGTCCGGCAGCGGCGGCAGCTTGACGGACGGTCGCACAGGAGCCGGTGGGGCGGCTGGGACCGGTGGGGGAGACGAGGATGGCTGCCGAGAAGCCGCCGCGCCAGTAGACGGCCCTTTGGCTGGCTCAAGCTCGACTTCGTCCTCAGCCATTTCCAGCAGCACTTCGTCCGAGTCGTTGTCGGCCTTGGCAACTGCTCCCGGTCGGGTGGGAATCGCGGGCGAGGAAGGACCCGATTGACCCGCTAGCGCATCGACCTTTCGGAGCGACTCCTCTCGAACCAGCTCGGTCGTGACTTCCTGGCCCGTCGCCTTCACCCGCCCCGAAAGACAGATGCGCGCCGCGGCGTCGTATGACAACGTCACGATGATTTCCGAGTCGATCGGCAGTCCTTCGGGCAAGTTGTCGAGCAGGCACTCTCCAATCACTTCCACCGGGTCGCTCGCGGTCGCACCGCTTTCGACAATCGTGAGCCGGACCTTGCGCTGGCCAGCCGTGGCTGTGCCGAACAGATGCTCTTTGGCAGCGGGAACCGGCGTGTTTGCCTCGATCAGATAATAGGGGACGCGGGTATTCGTCTCCGTATCGCGAATCATGACGCCCAGAGATCGCGCGGTGACGCTCTGCTGACGGAACGAGGCGAGCCGCTGGGACGCTTCGGTGTTCAGAATTGAGCGGGCAAACTCATGATTGCTCAGGAGCATCCCGGCGTAGTACGTCGCCCCGTGGACGATCGACAGGTCGGGCGAGAGTGTCGAATTGAGAGTTCTTCCTGAAGCCTGTTTGAGTGCGTCGCGAATCGCCGGCATTCGCGATGAGCCGCCTGTGCTGAGGACAACATCGACTTTGGCCCAGCCCATGTTGTTGTCTTTGAGCAGCTTCTTCGTGATTTCGATCGTCCGGTCGACCAGCCCCTGGGTCAGCCGCTGAAACTGGGCCAGTTCCACCTGGTAGGTTTTCCGCTTGCCATCGTGCTGCACCATGAGCGCCGCTTTGGGGCGGACCGTGAGCGACCGTTTGCACTGCTCGGCTTCCAGCGCGAGTTGCTGGTAACTGGAGGGATCAGTGCGCGGGTCCGCCCCGAACTCCTTGGTGAACTGTTTGGCGATGGCATCGAGCAGCGCGGCGTTCCAGTCGATCCCGCCCAGTTGCAAGTCACCGGTGCTCGCGAGCACCCGCACTTCGTTCTGACGGTACGCCACGAGCGACAGGTCGAACGTACCGCCCCCCAGGTCGTACACCAGCAGCCGCTGCTCGTCCGCGAGTTCCGAGAACCACAGGCCTTCCGTGCCCAGCACATGACAGAGGGCGGCCGCCACAGGTTCGTTGATGATCTCAATCTGTTTCAGACCCGCCTGCTCCCCGGCCCGAACCGTGTCGCGCCGCTGCAAGTCGCTGAACTGGGCTGGAACGGTGATGATCGCCCGCTCGACGGGTCCAATCTTCTCACGGGCATCCGCGAGCAACTGCGACAGGATGAACGCCGAGATATCGACCGGTGTGTACCGACGGCCGTCGATCTCCCACGTCTTTTCGCGGTCACCCAGGTACCGCTTGGCGTACTGAACCACCCGCAACGGCGACACGATCGCGTTCCGCAGCGCCTCGGCCCCAACCACGATCGAGCCGTCCGCCTCGAACAACACGGCCGACGGCGTTGAAAAATCGCCCTCGCTGTTGGGAATCGAGACAGGTTCGCCCTGCGCGTTGAGATAGGCGATCGACGAATAGGTCGTGCCCAGGTCGATTCCCACGGCATGCAGGCTGGACATGGCGGCGGTGTTTCCAAGGGCGATTGGACGGGCGGGGCGACGAGTGCGGCCCCCTGATCATCAGAACGATTTTTCCGGGGACGTCTTGACCGCGTTCCGAAGCCACGGACCATCAACATCCTCGGGTCCAAATCATCCTACCGCCAGAATGGCCTCAGGCCACCCCTCATCTGTTGGCCGATCGCGGGGAAGTGGCCGGACTGCGTCACAGCCTGCCTGATCGGTGCCCTCCTAACTTCGTGTCTCGAGCCGACCGCAATCGCTCACGACCGGGAAATGGGATTAGGGAGCGCTCGCTCGTCGGAAACATGCCCTACGATTGATGGATTCTCTCCCGCGTGAGACGATCTTCGAAAACTGGCGTGCCGTCGATTGGCCACGCCCAGCCGGATCGAGATCTCCCAATCGGAGGACGGGTCATGCGTGAGCCTAGCCGTAGGTCGTTTCTCAATCAGACCCTGGGCAGCGGAGCCGCAGCGGCGCTGGCGGGCTTCACCGCCGGGGGGTTGTCCCGCGCGACCGTCGCCAAAGCGCAGGCGAGTGATCGCGTCCGAGTCGCCTGTGTTGGCGTGGAAGGGCGGGCCGGTTTTCTGCTCTCCACGTTCGCGAAGCAGCCCGATGTCGATCTCGTCGCCATCGCCGACGTTGATACCCGCCGCTTGCCGAAAGCCGTCGATACGGTCGCTAGCATCACCGGCAAAAGCCCTCAGGCCGAGGCCGATTTCCGCCGTCTGATCGACCGGAAAGACATCGATGTCGTTGTTGTCGGCACGCCCGATCACTGGCACGCCATCCCGACAATCATGGCCTGTCAGGCTGGGAAGGATGTCTACGTCGAGAAACCCGATGGACACAACATTGTCGAGGGCCAACGGATGGTGGCGGCCATGAAAAAGCATGGCCGAATTGTGCAACTGGGGACGCAGGCCCGCACGACTCAGCATTTCCGCGATGGGATCGAGTTCGTCCGGTCAGGAAAACTGGGGACCTGCCTGTTCGCCAAAGCCTGGGAGACGGCCCGTCAGGGCAGCATCGGCAAACCCGCCGATACCGACCCGCCCGAGGGCGTTGACTACGACTTCTGGCTCGGCTCGGCCCCGCTGCGGCCCTTCAATCCCAAGCGGTTCCATGGCAACTGGCGCTGGTTTTTCGACTACGGCACGGGGGATCTCGGCAACGACGGCGTCCACCGTCTCGATGTCGCCCGCTGGGCGCTCTCGGTGGCCGGCGAAGCGAAGGGGCTTCCCGCGGCGGCACTGCCGTCCAAGGTGTCTGCGCTTGGCGGAAAATCCTATTTCGATGACCTGCAGGAATGGCCCGATACGCTGCAAGTTGCCTATGAGTTCGCTGGGCCGCCCGTCCGCGTGCTCACCTATGAAATGCTGCTCTGGACAGGCTACCGGCTGCACAACCTGCCCGAAGGCTCTGCGGTTTACGGAGATCAGGGCTACATCGTCTTCAGCAACACGAGTTGGACCGCATACGGCCCCAAGAACGAAGTTCTCGCCGAGGGCAAAGGCCCCAACGACGGCGTCTCGCATATCCGCAACTTCCTCGACTGCGTCAAATCTCGCGAAAAGCCGCACGCCGATCTCGAAACAGTGGGGCATCCCTCCTCGGTCCTCTGTCACGCTGGAAACATCTCCTGGCGTGTCGGTCGCACGCTGCAACTCGACGCGGCCACCGAATCGTTCATAGGCGACGCCGAAGCCAACGCGCTCCGCACGCGGGCCGAGTTCCGCAAGCCCTGGACTTTGCCGGACGTTTGACCCGTTTCACCATGCTCTGTTTGTATGGCCGTATTCCGCAGGAGGACGGCGGCACGGTTTACTGGTACAATAAAGAAAATCGGGGCGGCCTCGTGTCGCCCGTTCGGCTTGTCCCTCTCTGCGATCGACCACTCACGTGAACGACGAGACCCCGCCCCCGCCGCCGGATGTCCCAGGCGACCCGACGCCCGAACCGCTCCAATCCCAGGAGTTACAGCACTCCCAACTCTCCGCCCGGGTTCCCGAGCATGTGGGGCAGGGGATCTTCTCGACGGGTGTGATCGTCATGCACGGCGTGCACGAGTTCATCCTCGATTTCGTGATGAGTCTGTCTCCTCCGCGCCGCCTGGCCGCCCGCGTCGTCCTTCCGCCCAGTGTCGTACCGCTGTTTGTCGGGGCGCTGCGTGACAATCTGCAAAAGTATCACCAGGCGTTTGGCCCGCCCCCCAAGCTGCCGCCGCCCCCTGCCGGGGTAACGCCCCCGCCGATCACCGATGTCTATGAGCAACTGAAGGTGCCCGAGACGATCATGTCGGGCACCTATGCCAACACGGTGATGGTGGTGCACTCTCCGGCCGAGTTCTGCTTCGACTTCATCACCAGTTTTTACCCGCGGTCCGCCGTCGCCTGTCGGGTGTTTCTCGCGGCGGCACATGTGCCGCAGTTTTACGACTCGCTGTTCCGGTCGTGGGAACAGTACCGCACGAAGCAACAGCGGCCTCCTGCTCCGCCACCGGAGCCATTGGACGGCCCCGAACCCGATCCTGACTTTGGAAATTGACTCATCCCCTCGCTCCGTTCGACTCGTGCTTGTCATCCGTCGCGCCGTTCGCGACGATTTTATTCCACGGATACCTTTCACTCATTGCGCACCTTGACCATTGGTTGGACGGCAAACCGGCCCGCCATGGTTGTTTCACTCATCAGGATTCTCAAACACTATGCGTACGATTCCGAAGGTTGCTGGCGTGTTGGCCGTGTTCGCCATTGGATACTTTGCTGGTCAGGTTGCTCCACAACTGACCACGCAGGCCGTGGGCCAGGAAGACGCCGCTGCCTCGTCGGAAGGTGGCAAGGCGCTGTCAGAGGAAACGAAAGCCAAGATCAAGGCCGCCGCCGACGCGATGAATGCCGCGGTCGAGGCGTTGAAACTCGATCAGGCCTACACCAGCGCCACGAAAGGACTCAACACGTTTGGCGTCCTTGTCGGTGGGTTTGACTCGCTCAAAGACCTGGAAGACGGTCGCGGGGTCGACCCGGAAACGTTCGCCGCCCTCTACGCCGGCCTCGCCGCGGACGAGATCGCCGAGAAGGTGGGCCGCGATCCGGAAGGACGCGTCACCTACAACGGTCGGCTCGTTCGCATGTACCCGGTGTCCCGCATCCGCGCTCTCTACTCGGCCCGCGCCGCCATCACTGGTGAGGACATCGCCGCCGAACTCGACGGCAAAAAGCCCGCCAAAAAGGCCGATGCGGAAGCCGCCCCCGCCGAAGAGACCAACTGACGACCCATTACCTAACGGGGTCGCCAACCGTCTTGGGAACTCGTGAGAGTTCCCAAGACGCCCAATCGCGGACAGACGCAACAACCTCAGGCACTCCACGCTTAAGGCCCGCCCACGCGCGTCAACTGCCACCGCACCCGCGACAGGATCGCATTGTCGACCGGGTCGCGGACAAGGTCCTCCATCTGCACGACACCGAACGGCACCTCGTCCGCCCACCAGAC
>JAIXZD010000296.1 GCA_027489895.1 Planctomycetaceae bacterium | reverse complement strand
GTGATCGGCGTCACCAGCCCCGCCGCAATCCGCGAGCTCGACACCTGCGGCCGATCATCCACCAGTAGAAAGTCGACGCGCCGCTCCCGGAGCGTCCACGCCAGCGTCGTCCCCGCGATTCCTCCACCCACAATCACCAGCTCACAGCGGCGAGGCATACTATCTCCAGCCCCGTAGCGGAAATCGTAAGATTTCCCCCGGGTTAACCCGCCCTGCAACCCGTGCACGCGCAACCACAGCCATCAGGCATCCAGCTTCCGAACCAGTTCGTCCGCGGCCACGAACACCGAGCGAGACAACTGAGTCAGCCGCTGAACGTCCCGGAGACTCGAGAAGAACAGCGAACAGAACGTACCCGTTTCGTCCTGATCCATGGAATACTCAAAGTCGAGCTCATCCAGAACCGTCGTCAAAAGATCGGATTCCGCCGGGAATAGCAGCCGCCAGCGACCCTCGTCGTCCAGGTCGAGGACGGCCCACGGCATGCTCGCGCCGTGCGTCTGAAAGCTCGTCACCCCAGGTTCGGGACTCCCCACCTGCGTCCGCCGAACGGCGGTCTCCAGCCACGAGGTCACCATCGAATTCAACGTGGCATGCCGCGAATCACCCGGCTTCAACCGCTTCGTACCGGCCACGTCCCGTTCCCCGACGTCCGCCTCGCCCTTTCCTTTCAAACCCGCTCCCAGACCTTTCTCCCCCACCCGGAAATACCCCGCCACCGCCTCCTTCAAAAACTCCTGAAACGCCGCCTGCTCCACATCCGCCAATCCCAGAATCGTCACCGTCACTTCCTGGAACGGCCCCTTCCCCTTTCGCACCTGCACCCGCGGCGTATTGCTGTAGGTCGGCAGCTCGTCAATGTCCGCCAGCGCCTTCAGACTCAATTGACCAGCCAGCGTCGCCTCTTGAAACGTCCCCGGCGGCACCCGGACCTTCAGCGTGCAGAGCCACTCATCTCCCGTCAGCGCATGCAGGAACCACCCGATGGCCGTCGACTTGCCCATCACCTCGACCACGCTCCGCTCCGTCCACGTGATCGGCAGGAACCGTTCATCCGCCTCGATCACCGCGACCACCCGCGCCAGCGCCGCGCCGCTCCACTTCACCGGCTTTCCGTTGTGCGACATCCGAGTCTCAAGATGCCATTTCCGCCCATCCACCTGCCACGGCATCTTCGCCTCTTTGCCAATCTCCCGTAGCGACAGGTCCCCCTTCCGCTTCTCCGCCGCCTTCTCCGCGTCGAAAATCTCCCGTTCCTGCCGTGGACTTTCCGCCAGCACCGGCTCCAACAGTTCCCCGGTGTAAGACCGCAACAGCGGCCCGTCCCCTCTCTGAGCCGTAAACGCCGCCGCATGCGCCACGACCTGCTCGGGCGTTCCCTGGGCGACGATTCGCCCGCCACCCCGCCCCGCCTCGGGCCCCATGTCAATCAGCCAGTCCGCCGTCTTGATCACATCGAGATTGTGCTCAATGACGACCACCGTGTTCCCCTTCTCGACCAGGCTATCGAGCACCTTGAGCAGCTTGCGGATGTCGTCAAAGTGCAGCCCCGTCGTCGGTTCATCCAGCAGATACAGCGTCTTGCCCGTCTGAGGCCGCGCCAGTTCCGCCGCGAGTTTCACCCGCTGCGCCTCGCCGCCCGACAGCGTCGCCGCCGACTGGCCCAGCGTCAGGTAATCCAGCCCCACGGCCGCCAGCGTCGCCAGAATCCCCCGGATATGCGGCACCGTATCGAACAGCACCAGCGCCTGCCCGATCGACATCTCTAGCACGTCGGCGATCGACTGCCCGTGGAATTTCACCTCCAGGGTTTCCGCGTTGAACCGCCGCCCCCCGCACGCCTCGCACGGCACCCACACATCCGCCAGAAAGTGCATCTCGATCAGCTTCTGACCATTCCCTTCGCACGCCTCGCACCGCCCTCCGGCACGGTTGAAGCTGAACCGCGCCGGTCGATACCCCCGCACCTTCGCATCGGGCAGCCGCGCATACAGCTCGCGAATATGATCGAACACCCCCGTGTAGGTCGCGGGGTTCGAGGCGGGCGTGCTCCCCAGCGCCTGCTGGTCGACCTGAATCAGCTTGTCGATCAGCTTCAGCCCGACCAGCTTGTCGTACGCACCGGGCGCTTCTCGCGACCGATGCAGCAGCTTGCCGACAGCACGGGCCAGCGTCTCTTCAATCAGCGAACTCTTCCCCGACCCCGAGACCCCGGTGATAC
Source organism: Planctomycetaceae bacterium (assembly GCA_027489895.1). Classification (GTDB taxonomy): domain Bacteria; phylum Planctomycetota; class Planctomycetia; order Planctomycetales; family Planctomycetaceae; genus JAIXZD01. Next base: position 473 of record JAIXZD010000296.1, on the reverse strand, counting down.
AGGTCAGCGTCCCCAGCGGAATCCGCAGATCCACCGAATGCAAGTTGTGATGTCGCGCCCCCAAGAGCTCCAGCCAGCCTCCCGGTGGCTCCGCCGCCCGGACAGCAGCCGTACCAGCGACCATCGCCCGACTCACTGCTTTTCCCGCCGTCTTCCGCCTGGATGACTTCCCGCTCGCCGCGTTCGACTCGGCATCGGTCGCGTCCAACACCGCAGGCTCAACATCCATCCGCCGCTGCAACGGCACCGGAATCGACGCAGTTCCCCCCAGATACTGCCCCGTCAGCGACGCGGCATTCTTCTTCAGCTCGCGCGGAGAACCCTCGCCCGTAATCGTCCCTCCGAACCGACCCGCCCCCGGCCCAAAGTCATACAGCCGATCCGCCGCATCCAGCACCTCGCGGTCATGCTCGACCAGAATCACCGTGTTCCCCAGGTCGCGCAGTTTCGTTAGCGCCCCCAGCAGCCGCCGG
>JAIXZD010000081.1 GCA_027489895.1 Planctomycetaceae bacterium | reverse complement strand
ATCGAGAAAGTGATTCACGCCGGACTCGCGGTACTCGCCCCGGCTTCCGTCGCGGCAGATTCGAGTTCTGTGTGAAAATGATTTGGCGAGCCGACTGTGTCAGCAGTCGGTGTGGCTCACGACGCCAGAGGGTTCACCGACTGCCGACACAGTCGGTGAACCCTCTGATAAAAACGTTTCTCGAACAGAGTTCCAAACTGCCCGTTGGCGATTGATCATGCCCCTGCCGATCAAACCTCCCGGCCTGATCACCGACCCCGTGTTTCAAGAGCACGACAGCGGCCGCGGGCACCCCGAGTCGCCCCTGCGCCTGGAAACGGTCTACAAGCGGTTGGAAACGTCGCGCGAGACCGCGAAGTTCGTCGCGCTGGAGTACCGGCCCGCCACACTCGACGATCTCGCTCTCGCCCACGACCGGGATTACATCGCAACCGTCGAGCAGTTTTGCCGCGAACGTGGAGGGCGGATCGAGGCCGATACGCATGTCGGAAGGCGGTCGTTCGAGGTCGCGGCGAAAGCGGCCGGTGCGGCGATTGCCGCCACCGATGCGGTCCTGTCGGGAACTGTGCCGCGAGCGCTGGTCCTGGCTCGTCCACCGGGACATCACGCTCTCCAGAATTCCGCGATGGGGTTCTGCCTGTTCAACAATGTGGCCATCGCCGCGGCGCATGCCCTGGCGCGGCATGACCTCGACCGCGTCCTCATCGTCGATTGGGACGTGCACCACGGGAATGGCACTCAGGACATCTTTTACGACAGCGAACGCGTCGGCTTCCTCTCGTCGCATCGGCATCCGTTTTATCCTGGGAGTGGCCTTGAGGATGAGACTGGCGTTGGGGCGGGGCTGGGAACAAAGTTCAACCTGCCCATAGCGGTTGGCACATCCCGCAAGGAGTTTTTGGCGCGGTTCGAGTCGAAACTGAACGACGCTGTGGTCAAAACGCAGCCGCAGCTCATTCTGATCAGCGCGGGGTTCGACGCGCACCACGCCGACCCGATTGGCTCGCTCGGTCTCGAAACCGAAGATTTCGCGACACTCACGAATCTGGTCGTCGGAGCCGCGAACGCCCACTGCGGGGGCCGGGTGGTCAGTCTGCTGGAAGGTGGGTACCACGTCGACCGGTTGGCCGACTGCGTGGAAGTGCACATGCACGGGCTGGCGAGCGCGTGAGTTGCCGCCTGTCTGCGGTCCACGGGGCCAGAAAACGAGCGGCCCGGTTTGTTCGTGGGCGCGGGAATGTCGTAGCCGTTGAGAAATCGGTGCGGCACCAGACTCGATTCCCGCTGAACGGTTCACTACCTTTGCGCTGACGGGGCGGCACACGGGTTGGCCGGGTGTGCGTCCACGGAGCTGTGGAAGGAGTGGTGGCGAGGATGTCTGAATTTGATCTGGTGGTTGTCGGTGCGGGTCCGGGCGGGTATGTCGCGGCGATTCGGGCCGCGCAACTGGGCCTCAAAACGGCCTGCATCGAGAAAGAGCCTGCCCTCGGGGGCACCTGTCTGCGCGTGGGCTGTATCCCCAGCAAGGCACTGCTCGAATCGAGCGAACGCTACTTCGAGGCCCGACACTCCTTCGCCGACCACGGCGTGAAGCTGAAAACCGTCGAACTCGATCTCCCCACGATGCTCAAGCGGAAGGAGACGATCGTCTCGACGCTGACCCGTGGGATCGACGGTCTGTTCGCCAAAAACAAGATCACCCGGTTCAAGGGCACTGGCCGGTTCCGTGGTCCGGGCGTGCTCGAAGTGGTCGACGCCAGCGGCAAGGTGACCGAAGAAATTTCGGCCAAGAACGTCATCATCGCAACCGGTAGTCGCCCGGCCAGTCTGCCCGGCATCGTCCCCGATGGCGACAAGATCGGCACCAGCACCGAAGCCCTCGCCTTTCCCACGGTGCCGAAGCATCTGGTGGTGATTGGAGCCGGGTACATCGGCCTGGAACTCGGCATCGTCTGGTTGCGGTTGGGTGCCAAGGTGACGGTGCTCGAATTCCTGCCCCGGATCCTGCCGGGGATGGATGCCGAGATCGCAGCGGAAGCGCAAAAGACCTTTGAAAAGCAGGGGATCGAATTCAAGCTGGGCTGCCGGGTGACGGCGGCCAAACCGGGCAAATCGGGTGTCACCGTCGAGATCGAAGGGGGCGACCCGATCAGTTGCGACCGTGTCCTCATGGCGGTCGGCCGAATTCCCAACACCGAGGGCCTGGCGCTGGATGCGATCGGCCTGAAGGTCGACCCCAAAGGTCGCGTCCCGGTCGACGAGCATTTCCGCACGTCGATTCCGGGCGTCTACGCAATTGGCGACGTCATTGCCGGCCCGATGCTCGCCCACAAGGCCGAAGAAGAGGGGGTAGCCTGTGCCGAGACGATCGTCACCGGCTACGGCCATGTGAACTACGACGCAATTCCGGGGGTGGTCTACACCGAACCAGAGATCGCGTCGGTGGGCAAGACGGAAGAACAACTGAAGGAATTGGGCATTCCTTACAAGAAAGGAACGTTCCCATTCCTCGCGAATGCGCGGGCTCGGGCGATCGGGGCCACGGGCGGCAAGGTGAAGATGCTCGCCCATGCCGAGACGGACCGCATTCTCGGCGTCCACATTATTGGCCCGCGGGCCGGAGATTTGATTGCGGAAGCTGTTGCGGCGATTGAGTTTGGAGCCAGCAGCGAAGACATTGCCCGTACGTCGCACGCGCACCCGACTTTGGCGGAATGTCTGAAGGAAGCGGCGCTGGCGGTCGATGGAAGGGTGATTCATATTTGACGGAACTGCGGGTTGCCCCGAGTTGGCCGGTGTCGCTATCGCCAGCCCGCAAAGTCCGTCTATAATGCGGCGTCGCGCCGTCTGCCGCCGAAGCTGTTTTCGTTCGTCGGCAGGATCGCAACGTCAATCCCTCAAGTGAGTTAACCAGATTTCGGGACGCCGGGTTCGGGTCCGCAACCGTGCGGATTGGACCAGTAATCCCCAACCGAGGTTCGCGCATGTCGCATTCGATTTTGGAGCAGGCCGCCGCCTTGGGCGGGCCGGGCGTAGACGTGACCGAGATCGAGGAGTGGGTAGACTCGCTCGAGGACGTCCTCTATCGGCACGGCCCCGAGCATGTTCAGGAGCTGCTCCGGTTGCTCGCCGACCACGCCCAAAGGCAGGGTGTGCCGGTCTCTGGGGGCGTGAATACCCCGTACCGCAACACGATTCCGGTCGAGCGTCAGGCGGCGTTCCCGGGAAATCGCGAGCTGGAACGGAAGATCAAGAACGTGATCCGCTGGAACGCCATGGCGATGGTTGTTCGCGGTAACAAACGGTCGGATGGTGTCGGAGGACACATCTCGACGTTTGCCTCGTCGGCCACTCTGTACGAGATCGGCTTCAACCACTTCTTCAAAGGCCGGACCGAGTCGCAGATTGGCGACATGGTCTACTTCCAGGGGCATGCGTCGCCCGGGATGTACTCGCGGGCGTTTGTCGAGGGACGGCTGTCGGAAGAAAACCTCATCAACTTCCGCCGGGAATTGCAGGACGTTCCGGGGCTGTCTTCGTATCCGCACCCCTGGCTGATGCCCGACTTCTGGCAGTTCCCGACGGTGTCGATGGGTCTGGGCCCGATCTTTTCGATCTACCATGCCCGGTTCCTGCGGTACATGGACAATCGTGGCGTTGCCGACACGGACAACTCGCGGGTCTGGATGTTTGGCGGCGACGGCGAAGTCGACGAGCCGGAATCGTTGGGCGCGCTCACGCTCGCCGCACGGGACAATCTCGATAACCTCACGTGGGTGATCAACTGCAACCTGCAGCGGCTGGATGGTCCGGTCCGCGGGAACGGCAAGATCATTCAAGAGCTTGAGGGGATGTTCCGCGGCGCGGGCTGGAACGTCATCAAGGTCGTGTGGGGCAGCGACTGGGACCCAATCCTCGCGGCCGACGAATCCGGCGCCCTGCTGCGGCGGATGGGGGAACTCGTCGACGGCCAGTATCAGAAATACATCGTTGAGTCGGGCGGGTTCATCCGGGACGACTTCTTCGGCAAGTCGCCCGAACTGCTCAAACTGGTCGAGCATCTGAGTGACGAGCAGATCAAGGCGCTGCGCCGCGGCGGGCACGATCCGCTGAAGGTGTTCGCGGCGTACAAGGCGGCGACCGAACACAAGGGTCAGCCCACGGTCATCCTCGTCAAGACGATCAAGGGATATGCGACCGGCGAGGGCGGCGAGGGGAAAAACACCGCCCATCAGGTGAAGAAGAAAACGGACGACGAAATCCGGTCGATGCGCGATCGCTTCCAGATTCCGATTACCGACGCCGATCTCCCCAAGATTCCGTTCTACCGACCGCCGGCCGACAGTCCGGAAATGAAGTACCTGCACGAGCGGCGGGCGGCTCTGGGGGGGTATCTACCCAAGCGGGTCAACACGGCCCCCAAGCTGGTGATTCCGCCGCTGGAAGTGTTCAAGGAACTGCTGGCGGGAAGTGGCGGGCGGGCGTTTTCGACCACCGGGGCGTTTGGGCGCCTGTTGCCGATCCTGCTGAAGGACAAAAACTTCGGCAAGCAGGTCGTGCCGATCATTCCGGACGAAGCCCGGACGTTTGGCCTCGAGGCGCTATTTGCCGCCTTCGGGATCTATTCGCCCAAGGGCCAGTTGTACACGCCGGTCGATGCGGGGTCTCTCGCTTATTACCGCGAAGCGACGAATGGCCAGATCCTGCAGGAAGGGATCAACGAAGCGGGAGCGATCTCGTCGTTCCTGGCCGCAGGGACGGCCTACGCGAACCTCGGCGTCAACATGGTGCCGTTCTACATCTACTACTCGATGTTCGGGTTCCAGCGGGTCGGGGATCAGATCTGGGCGCTGGGTGATTCGCGGTGCAAAGGCTTCCTGCTGGGGGCGACGGCCGGGCGGACAACGCTCAATGGCGAAGGCCTTCAGCACGAAGACGGCCACAGCCATCTTGCGGCGACGGCCGTTCCCAACTGCATCGCCTACGACCCCGCGTACGCCTATGAAGTCGCGGTGATCATTCAGGATGGTCTGCGGCGGATGTACGCCAACGACGAGCATGTCTTCTACTACATCACGCTCTACAACGAAGCCTATGCCATGCCTGCGATGCCCGAAGGGGCGGAAGCAGGCATCATCAAGGGGCTGTACAAGCTCTCCGGCAAGACGGTTGAGAAGGCTAAAGCGTCGGTGCAGCTTCTGGGCAGCGGGTCGATCCTGCAGTACGCGCTTAAGGCTCAGGAGATTCTGGCCGAGCAGTACGGCGTTTCCAGCGATGTCTACAGCGTGACGAGTTACAAAGAATTGCGCAAAGACGCCCAGGGGGCGGAGCGGTGGAACCTCTTGCATCCGCAAGAGAAACCCAGGTCGAGCTACATCGAGCAGACCCTGGGCACGTCGGCGGATGCGATCGTGGCCGTCAGCGACAATGTTCGCGGCGTCCAGGAGCAGATCGCGAAGTTCTTCCCGCAGCGGTTCGTTGGCCTCGGGACGGATGGGTTTGGCCGCAGCGAGTCGCGGGAAGATCTGCGTCGGCACTTCGAGGTCGATGCCGAGCATGTCGCGTTCGCCGCGCTCTCCAAACTGCATCGGCTCGGCAAGATCGATGCGAAGACAATTAAGGCGGCTCAGACGGCCTTGAAGATCAATCCGGAAAAAGTCGACCCGTCGTGGGCCTAGGCCTGATCGATCGGCAAACTGAAGGACAGAGGAACGCAGGGGAGTGATGGTGGGCGGTTACCACCTCACGGACAATCGATGATGTTCGGGCGCAGGGCGAGAACCTGATCCCGCAGCGAAAGAGTGACATGAGCATCGAATTCAAGCTGCCAGCGATCGGCGAAAACATTGAAAAGGCCGACATCGGCGCGATCCGCGTCAAAGAAGGCGACGTGATTGCCGCCGAACAACTGGTGATCGAAGTCGAGACGGACAAGGCAGTTTTCGAGCTTCCGTGTCCATACCCCGGCAAGGTCTCGAAGATTCATGTCAAGCAGGGCCAGACGGTGAAGGTCGGCGAACTGCTGCTCACGCTTGAAGAGGCGGGCGCCGCGACGTCCCCGGCCAAGCCAGCCGCTCCGGCTCCTGCGACAACGGCCCCGAAGGTCGAGACGCCTGCGGCTGCCAAACCCGAACCGGCGGTGACGGCTCCGCCCGTGGTGAGCGCTTCGGCTTCCGGTTCCAATGGCGAACTGCCGCATCCGCCAGCTGGTCCGGCAACGCGCCGCCTCGCCAGAGAACTAGGTGTCGATCTCAAGCGGATTCGCGGGACAGGCCCCGGCGGACGGATTACGCTGGTCGATGTCCACCAGGCCGCGGCTCGTTCCAGCGGTGGTGGCGGCGGTGTGGTTGTGCCCGCCCTGCCGGACTTCGCCCAGCAGGGGCCGGTCGAGCGGATTCCGCTCAACAAGCTGAGCAAGACGGCTGCCGCCAACCTGTCGCTGTCGTGGCAGGTGGTTCCTCACGTCACCCAGCATGAGCTGATCGACGTGACGGAACTGGAAGCGGGGCGGAAGCGGTTCACCGCTTCGCACGCTAAGACTTCGGACATGCCTAAGGTGACGATGACGGTGCTGGCGACCAAGGCGGTCGTCGCGGCACTCAAGGCCTTCCCGCAGTTCAACGCGAGCTTCGACGCGGCGACCGGCGAAGTGATTCAGAAGAAGTACTACAACATCGGCATCGCGGTCGACACCGAGCATGGGCTGGTGGTTCCGGTGGTGAAGGACGCCGACAAAAAGAGCGTGATCCAGATCGCGGCGGAGATCACGGACCTGGCGGCCAAGGCGCGGGTCCGGAAACTGTCGATCGCCGAGATGACGGGCGGCACGTTCACGATCACGAACCTCGGCGGCATCGGCGGCTCGTTCTTCACGCCGATCGTCAACTACCCGGAAGTCGCGATCCTGGGAATGTCACGGGCGACGCAGCAGTACGTCATCACCAACGACGAACCCAAAATTCGTCTGATGATGCCCGTCTCGCTCTCGTATGATCACAGAGTCGTCAATGGAGCCGACGGGGCACGGTTCATCACCAAGCTCGCCCAACTGCTGACGGACCCGCTGGCGCTGCTGAGCGAAGTGTAGATAGAGTGACAGGTCGACTTTTGCGAACAGCTTGGTGTCCCGCTGGCCTCGGGTGGGTGGGGAGTTGCTGATGTCAAACGTGGACAAGAGGCGGGTGATCGCGAGGAATGCGGGAATTTGGGCGATCGCGATGCTCGCGTCGTTCGTCCTCCCGCTGATTGTCGAATCGGTGACTCAGAAGGGCGATCGCTTTTTCGGTGTACTGGCACAGATGGGGCCGCTGATGGCGTCACTCCTCGTGTCATCCGCTCTACTCGACAAAGCACTGGATAAGCCTGCGGACTGATAGAATGAGCGTCAGGCGCGACGATTCGCGACGGCGGGTGAGCGACGAGATTTGCAACGGGTAGAGGTTGGTGTTTCAGAGACCAAGAGTCGTCGGTCGGAACGGGCTGTGGACGGCGGGATTCAAAGGATCGAGTGATTATGGCGGCGGCTCCGACGGAAACCGAAATCGTGGTCATCGGGGCGGGGCCTGGCGGTTACCCCGCGGCGTTTGCTGCGGCGGATCACGGCAAAAAGGTCGTGCTGGTCAACGACGAGCCCAAAGGCGGCGGCGTCTGCCTCAATCGAGGCTGCATCCCTTCCAAGGCCCTCCTGCACATTGCCAAACTGATCAATGAATCGCGCGAAGCGGCCCACTGCGGTCTCACCTTCGCCGAACCCAAGCTCGATCTGGCCCAACTCCGCACCTGGAAGGGCGAAGTCGTCGGCAAGCTGACCGGGGGCATCAACGAACTGTGCAAGGCGCGCGGGGTCACCTACGTGCAGGCCCGCGGGTCATTCTCCAGTTCCAACACGCTGACGCTCACCCATCCCGATGGGACGAAAAGCGAACTGAAGTTTGAAAAGGCGATCATCGCGACTGGCTCGATTCCCGCGATGCCCGCGATCTTCAAGACGGATGATCGCCGGGTGATGGATTCGACCGGGGCGCTCGACCTGGAATCGGTCCCCGCCAAGCTGTTGGTTGTGGGCGGCGGATACATCGGCCTCGAAATGGGCACCGTTTACGCGGCGCTGGGGTCGAAGGTGACGGTCGTCGAAATGACGGCCAACCTGTTGCCCGGAGCCGACCGCGACCTCGTCCGCCCGCTGCAGAAGCGGCTCGAAGGGCAGTTCGAAAAGATTCTCGTCAACACGAAGGTCGACAGTCTCGACTGCACCCCGGCGGGTGTCGTGGCGAAGTTGACCGGTCCCGATGGCAAGACCGTTGCCGAGACGTTCGACAAGGTACTCATTTCGATCGGTCGCCGCCCGGTTACTCAGGGCCTAGGGCTGGAGAACACGAAAGCGGTCGTCACCGACAAGGGCTTTATCCAGATCGACAAGGCCTGCCGGACCAGCGACCCGAATCTGTATGCCATTGGTGACGTGGCGGGCGAGCCAATGCTCGCACACAAGGCGACTCGCGAAGCGAAGGTCGCCGTCGAGGCGATCCTTGGTCACCCAGCCGAGTTCGACAACGTCGCGATTCCGGCGGTCGTGTTCACCGATCCCGAGATTGCCTGGTGCGGCATCACCGAGACTGAAGCCGCCGCTCAAAAGCGTGACGTGCTGGTCGCCAAGTTCCCGTGGGCCGCTTCCGGCCGGGCGCAGACGCTGGCTCGTACCGAGGGGCTGACCAAGCTGATTTGCGAGCCGGGGACTCAGCGGGTGCTGGGCGTCGGAATCGTTGGGCCGGGCGCGGGCGAGATGATTGCCGAGGCGGTGATTGCCGTCGAGACCGCCGCTGTCGCCCGCGATCTTGCCGATTCGATTCATGCGCACCCGACGCTCTCCGAAACGCTGATGGAAGCGGCGGAAAGTATTCTGGGGCAGGCGACGCATGTATATCGCCCGAAACGGGCGGGCGTGTAGCGCGGGATCATCGGCGAGATGTCAGTGTGCCCCTCCGGGCGCAAACGCTTCCAGCTGCCATGTTGTCTATCTCGCAGTGCTCGGCGTCGGCGATTGACCTTGGTCACGGGGGTTGGACATGAGCCAGTCGTCTCGACGAACTCTACTGCGGATGGCCCTGGCCGGTGCGCTTGGTCCGTTGAGCGCTCCGCGTGGAATGGCTCACGCCGCTCCCCCGGAGGGGTTGTCTCTGGGCTTCAGCTTGTACGGCTGTCCGGGGAT
>JAIXZD010000129.1 GCA_027489895.1 Planctomycetaceae bacterium | reverse complement strand
GGAGGGTCTTCCAGCACGAGACCGTTCACGAGTTGTGGCAGCTCCGCGGCGACACCGGCAGCGACCATCGCGCCCAGTGAATGACCGAGAATGGTCATTGGCATGGCGATGTCGTCGCGTACGAACTGCACGACATCGGTGATGTAGTCGGTCACGAGATAACTGTCGGCTCGCTCCGAGTCACCGTGGCCGCGCTGATCGATCGTGATGACGCGCCAGTCGTCCGAGAGGGCTGGCAGCAAGGGCTCCCAATCGCCTCCACAGCGCGTCACGCCGTGAAGCAGCAGAAGAGTTGGGCGGTGACCACCATGATCGACGTACCGAAGAGAAGGCCGACTTGAGGAGTAGCGTGGGGCGACGCTCATTGTTCACGTTTCACAAGGATTGGAAACGACTTTGCTAGCTGACCGGCCTTGATGACACCACCTTGCAGCACTGCGATAAACTTGGACCGGTCTTCGAGCAGGCGGATGTCGGCGAGGACGTCTCCATCAACAATCAGGAGATCGGCAAGCTTGCCGGGTTCCAGGGTCCCGAACTCATCGCCCCGCCCCATGATTTCCGCACCGGTTTTGGTCGCGCAGGTGATGACTTCCAGCGGCGTGAAGCCGACGTCCTGCACGAAGAAGGTCAGCTCGCGGGCGTAGTCGCCGTGCGGGTTCCAGCCGAAACCATAGTCGCCCCCCATGCCGAGTCGGCCACCGGCCCGGAGAATGCGGCGGGCGCTTTCGATGCCGCCATCGAGCGTTTCCTGGTGCCCGTCGATGACTCGCTGCGAGAGTCCAAATTCCGGCCCGCGCTCGATGCTGGCCTTTTCAAAGTAGAGGGCCGGAACGCAGGGGACGTCACGCTGGAGCAGCAGGTCGAGCGCTTCGTCGTCCATGAATGTTCCATGTTCGATGCAGTCGTATCCGGCGCGAAGGGCGTTCTTGATCCCCTCGGTTGCCCGGCAGTGGCCGGTCACCTTGAGTCCGTGATTGTGGGCCGTCCGGACGACGGCGTGCATTTCGTCGAAGGTCATGCAGAGGGTGTGGTGGTCGTTGATGTCGGGCGATGCGGCGTCGCCGGTGGGGTAGGTCTTGACCCATTCGACGCCATCTTTAACGAGTGCCCGGACCGCTTTGCGGGCATCTTCCTGGCCATTGACGATGAAGACGAGTCCTTCCATACCGATCTTGCGGAACTCGGGATTCCAGTCCATCAGTCCGCCGGCGGAACAGATCTCGCGTCCGCTGGCGGAAAGGCGCGGCCCGGGGATGAGGTCTTCCTCGATCGCCTTTTTCAGCCAGAAGTCGACATTGAACAGGCAGCCGCCCGAACGGGCGGCCGTGTAGCCGCACTCGAGTGCGAGGCGGGCGTTGACCGACGCGAGAAGGGACACGTATTCGACCGGGTATTTGATATCCAGATCTTCGAGTGCGGCGATGTTGAAATAGGTGGCATGAAAGTGCGCTTCGACCAGGCCGGGCAGGATCGTGCCGCCCCGCGCGTCGATGCGTGCCACAGACTCGGGCAGGACGGGTGCGCCGTGGGCCGGGCCGACGTAAGCCAGCTTCCCGGCTTCGATGACAACAACCCCATCGACAATCGGCTGAGTGCCGGTGCCGTCGACGACGGTTCCGTTATGGATCAGCAGCGGGTGAGCGGCCGTTTTCATTGCACGATTCCTATTCCGGGAGCCCAAGGAGTAGTGTCAACAGTAGATCGTCAATAAATAGTATTAGTGGTCGGGATTTGTCATGGACATGAGAATGTGTTGGCGACGCTATCGACGAATTAAACGGCAGGCAGGCTGGGTGCGATTAAGGAGGTGCAGTATTGGCAACGAAGCGCCGGTGCGTCAATCGCCGCCGGGTGCCACCGCGGGCTTGTTCGGCCGTGGGGTTCGGAGTGACCGAGTTTGTGACGGAGGATGATTCGGCTTCGTCGCCACATGCGGATTGGGGCAGGTGCATGCCCGGGGGTCACCGGGCGCTAGCGCTTCCGGCTCTCCTGATCACGGCTGGCCTCTGGCCTTTCCGTGGCGTCTTGGTCGTTGTCGTTGGTCCCATGCAGTAGAATCGTTGCCGTTCGGCCACAGGGCGCGTGTCAGCGGTCCTCGGGGGGACACGAACGGTCGACTAACTCTCCCATCCCCGCAGAAAAATCCCGATAGCACGCCGCCGCCAGACCGGTGGAGAACTCCGCGATGGCCACTTCTCACCTTGTGCGGCGACTCGAGCAGGCGGTGCGTCGCGGCCGGATTCTCTCGGCCCCTGCTCAACTGGCCGGGTACGACGCCGACGGCCTGGGCTACAAGACGTTTCGTCCCGAGGCGGTCGTCATTCCGGCCGACCTGGAGGAGCTGGCCGAACTGCTCAAACAGGCGCGCGGGCTGGGTGTCCCTGTGACACTGCGTGGGGCGGGAACGTCTCTGTCGGGGGGGCCTGTGGCCGCGCAGGGAGGCGTCGTCGTGCATACGTCGTCGCTCCGCCGTGTGCGGGAGGTTTCCAAGGCGGGGCAGTGGTGCGAGGTCGAGTGCGGTGTGGTGCTGAATCAGCTCGACGCGGCCCTGGCACCCTACGGGCTGTTCTATCCGCCCGATCCATCAAGTGGGCCGGTCTGCACGCTGGGTGGCAACATCGCGATGAACGCCGGGGGGGCCCACTGCTTTCGCTATGGGGTAACGAGCAACTACGTTTTGGGCGTCGAGGCGGTCACGCTCGATGGGCAGGTTCACCGGTTTGGAGGACCGGCCGGGGGCAGGGGGGCGTGGCGGGACGACTGGAAGCGGCTGATGGTTGGGTCGGAAGGGACGCTGGCGGCGTTCACCCGGTTCTGGTTGCGACTGCTGCCGCGACCGGACAAATGCTGGACGTATCGCGCCACGTATCCGGACCTCGCCTCGGCCGAGCAGGCGATTCATGCGCTGGCGCGGCATGCCTCGTTTCCCGTGGCGATTGAGCTGATGGACCCGCGTTGCGTGGCGATGGTCGAGAATAGTCCGATGGCCGTGGGGCTGCCGAAGAACGCGTTTCTCATTGTGACGGAGATTGATGGACCGGCCGTGCTGGTCGACGCGCGGGCGGGTGACGTGGCCGAGTTACTACGGCGAGCCGGGGCGACGAGTGTTGAGTTCAGTGATGACGATGCGACCCGCAAAGGGCTGTGGAAGGCGCGGAAGGTGGCCGGTGGATTGATGGGTCAGATCAGTCCCGACTTTCTGGTGCAGGATGCCGTCATTCCCAAGCGGGCGCTGGCCGAGATCCTGCAACTGGTCTATTCCGAGGCCGATGCGGCGGGTCTGCCGGTCGTCAACGTGTTTCATGCCGGGGATGGCAACCTGCACCCCAACTTCCTGTTCGATTCCCGCAAGCCGGGCGATCTGGAAAAAGTCGAGGCGATCAGCGGCCGGTTGATGCGACGGGTGATCGAGGTGGGGGGCACGCTCTCGGGTGAGCATGGGATCGGCAACGACAAGACCGCTTACATGCCGCTGGTGTTTTCGGGCACCACGCTCCGGCTGCAGTTGGCGGTGCCCAGGGTGTTCAATCCCGCGCATCAGCTCAACCCTCTCAAGGTGTTTGCGACGCGCAGGTTCCAGCGCGAATCGCCGCCAGCCCTTCATCAGCCCTTGCCCGCTCAAGCCGAGGCCGCACACCACGTGGCTGGCGATCTCAACCACGAACCGCTGTGCGACCCGGCCCGCGAGTCGCCGCTGTTCACACACTTTCTCGATGAGATTGATGGCACGCTCTGCATTCCCGCGACCGCGACACGCTCTGAAGTCGAGTCGCTCGCGCGGGAACATCGCTTGCGCTTTCCACTGTGGCTCGATCCTCAGGCGTCGCTGGCCCTGCAAGTGGCCGCGAGTGGATTTGCCCCCGGCTCGTCGCGGTTTGGTCCCTACTGCGACAACATTCTTGGGATGAACTGGCGGCTGCCCGGCGGTCGCGTGATTCGTCTGGGCGAGCGGGTCGTCAAATCGACCACCGGATACGACCTGCTCCGCTTCCTGTTTCAGTCGCAGGGACGTTTTGGTTCACCGGTCGACTTCGTCATCCGGCTGCGGCCCGATTGCGGCACTTCGGGTCGGTTTCGGTTGTCTGGTGCCGACCAGGCGCTCTGCCGTGCGGCGGATGAGCTTCGCTCGACCTGCTGGCTGCACTGGGTCGATACGTTTGACCTGCTCGTCGAACAGGACGACGCGCAGGGCACGCTCCGGATTTCGGTGAACTGCCCGGAGGCCGAGTGGCCTGTCTATCAGACCCGTCTCGCAGCCCTCGCAGCCGTCCATGGTCTGACGTTCGACGCGGAGGTTGGAGAGACGTTGCGTCCCGATGGCCTTCCCGACCTCGCGTTGAAAACCGTGCCCGAGCGAGTTCCCGCACTCGCCCGTCAGTTGGCGACCGAATCGGGGGGACGATGTGTTGGGCTCTTGTCCTGTGGGGTCATTCATGTCTATCTGAATGAGCAATCCGGCGCGACGGATAATTCCGGTGCCCGAGTCGTCGCGCTGATGGCACGGCATGAGGCCGACCTGTTTGAGCTGGGTGGCGACTGGCAGTCGCGGCATGTCGCCAGGCCCTTTGCGACCGGGATCGAAGCGGAGTGGCTGACGCAACTGGAACGGGAGTTCGCCGAGGTATGACCACGTCCCCTCTCGGAGCATCGGGCGAGACCTCGCTCGGCCACACCCGGAACGCACCCGAAGACCTCTCGCTGGTGGCGGGTCGCGATCCTCTCACGGCCTGCGTCCATTGCGGATTCTGCCTGGAAGTCTGCCCCACGTATCAACTCTCGGGGGACGAGAACAACTCACCTCGAGGACGGCTGCGACTGTGGCGGGAGGAGGCCGAGGGCCGCCTGGAACCCGATCCCTTTACCGCAGCCTACACCCGCGAATGCGTGGGCTGTCTCGCGTGCGAACCGGCCTGTCCCGCCAACGTTCCCTACGGCGAACTCCTTGAGCAGACGCGGCATCAGCATGTCGCGACGGGGCGAACCCGCGTTCCCTTCAAGCTGCGTGTCGCGGCCTGGCTCGCGGCCCGACCCGCCTGGTTTCAAACGGCGATGCTTCCGGCGCGTCTGTTGCGTCGGTTCGGGATTCTGCCGCATCCGCTGCTGTTTGGTGGCCGTCCCGCGATCATGCAGTCGACCGCGCAGTACGCCGACCAGTTGATGCGCCGCCACCGGCCCACCGGCCCGCGCGTCGCCTTACTCACCGGCTGCCTGATGGAGTCGCTGTTTCGCGAGATCAACTTTGCCACGGTGCGTGTGCTGATCGAGAACAACGTCCAGGTGCTTGTCCCCACGGGGCAGGGCTGTTGCGGCGCGATGCAGGAGCACCTGGGCCTGGAGGGGGTCGACCAGTTGCGGACGCGCAATCGCGACGCATTTCTGGCAGCAGGGGTCGAGGCCGTGGTCACCAATTCGTCGGGCTGCGGATTGGCGACGGGGACCGCGCTCGAAGGCCAACTCCCCGTTCGCGATCTGCTGGACTTTCTGGGCGACCTGCCACTCAAACGGAGAGTCCGTCCACAGAATGGTGCCCGGGTCTATGTCGATCTGCCCTGTCATCTGGTGCATGGTCAGCGCGTCGCGGGGATTCCGCCGGCCGTGCTCGATGCGACCGGCTATGCCTGGGAGCTGGCCCCCATGGCCCGCGACTGCTGTGGGTCGGGCGGGGTTTACAACCTGCAGCAGCCAGCCAACGCGCGGGAGATTCTCAGCCGTAAGTCGGCCTTCCTGAACGATGCGGCCGGCGACCCGGTCATCCTCGCCACCAGCAATCATGTCTGCCTCATGCAGTGGAACTCGGCCGGGCGAACCGGGCTGATTCAACGCCCGTACCAGGTTCGTCACGTTGTCCAACTGCTCGATCCGGGGGACTAGTTCCCGCAGCGCGACTTCGTGATTGTGAGGACCGGGCGTGGCGATTTACCATGACTGGTCCGATGGAACTGGCTCGGTGAGGTGCTCAACGGATCGAAGGAACGGCTGCATGCGATCGCTGGTGTTGTCCGTCGTGGTCTCCTGGGTGCTGGCGGTGCCGGGCTGGGCCATTGCCGAACCGGGAGTGGCCGGGCGGTGGGAGTTCGGCACGGAAGAGACCAGCTCGATTGTCGCCCAGGGGGAGATCGAGCGCGATATCCCCGGCCCGCGTCCGCCGGACTATCCCGATTTCGAGCCGAATAACACGGCCATTCAGTTCGGTGGTTCCGGTGCCCGGCTCGTCGTGGAAGACACGGGGGCGGGCAGTGCGTTCGACTTTGCGAATGGCGACGCTGTGACGATCGAAGCCTGGGTCCGCGCGACGGAGATTCGCGCGGGCGAGAACGCCTACATCATTGGAAAAGGGCGGACCGGCGCGGCGAGCTTTCCTGCGGACAACCAGAACTGGGCGCTGCGCGTCCGTGAAATCAAAGGGAAGGTGGGGATCAGCTTTCTGTTCGCAACCCCCACGGCCGGTAGTACCGGAGCGACCGATGCGCACTGGCACCGCTGGACGACGATCGAGGGGTTTTCGCCCGGGAAGACCTGGCATCATGTCGCGGTGACCTATCGGTTTGGGGAGCCGGAGTCGATGCGTGGCTGGATTGATGGCCGGCCCCGAGAGGGGGCCTGGGACATGGGAGGCCCCACGAAAGAACCACCGGTGGTCGATAACGACGCGGTCTGGATCGGGTCGTCACGGGGCGGGGCGGCGGCCAACAGTTTTCGCGGCAGTCTCGATTCCCTCGTCGTTCATCGCCTGCCACTCAACGACGAAACCATCAAGGCCCGCTATCGATTCACGGGCACGGAAGAGGTGACGAAACCTGCGCCCGAAGTGATGCCCGATCTGGGTGAGCTGACGGCCGGGCAGACCCTCATCACCCTCCATGAAGGATTTCCTGCTCACGACCGCTGGCTGAACGAAGGCGAGACGTTGTCACCGGAACGGCTCCGCTGGGTGACCGACCACTGTCTGCTCGATCGTCTGCCGCAGAGGTTCGACGCGTGGGGAATTCGCGACGCCTGGAAAGGCCCAGTGCTGTTGCGACTCGCGACCGAGGTGACGCTTCCACCGGGCGAGCAGCGCTTCCTGATGCGCGTCCGTGGATTGAGTCGGTTGTGGGTGAATGGCGAGGTGGTCGCTCGATCCCGCCCTGTCCCCGGCTCGCCCAGCGGAGAAGAGCCGATCACGCCCGTGGTTGAGCCGCCGCACCCTGGCTTGCGTCGGGCCGAACATCGCCAGCAGGAGGTCTCCGGCGTTGCCACGATCGGCCCGGACGGGACCTGTCGGTTGGTTCTCGAAACGCTGGTGGGAGGCAAGGCGTTCCGGACCGATCCGGGCGAGACGCTGGTCGCGATCGAATCGGCCGACCAGTCGACCTACCACCTGCTTCCGCACGCGACTGGCTCTCAATCGCTCGCGTTGACCGACCGTGACGTCGAGCCGGCGCTGGCCCGATATGCCCACCTGCTGGAGCAACTGGACGATCGGACGCGCCGAGCGGCCGCGGCCACTCGGGATGACTACTGGCGGCGCCGCCGCGAACTGGCCCGGACGTGGGCCGAGCAGCACCCCGTGCCACAACCTCCGGTGGTCGTTGGAGCCGCTGAGAACGCCGAGACATCGGCTGCTCATCCCATCGATGCGTTTCTCGCCGCCAAGGTTGCCCAGGCGGTGACTGCGGCCTCGGCGACTCCGCCGGAAGCGGCCCGCCAGTTTCATAGCGAGGTGCTCCCGATCCTGCGCGACCAGTGTCAGCGCTGCCATGGCGACAAAGAGCAGGGGGGGCTCCGGCTGAATTCTCGCGAGGCCGCGTTGAAGGCGGGGGATTCCGAGCTTCCCGCCATCGTTCCCGGCCAAGTCGACGAGAGCGAAATCATCCTGCGCATTCGCTCGACCGACCCGGCCGAGCGGATGCCGCCCGGTGCGTCACCCCTCTCCGAGCGTGAGGTGAAGCTGCTCGAAGCGTGGGTCCAATCCGGCGCGGACTGGCCCGCGCCGCCTGTTCCCCCCGAGGCGATCGCGGTCTCTCCGCGGCTGGCCGACGAACCGTTTCTCCGCCGTCTCTGGTATGACACCCTGGGTGTTCCACCCCCGGAAGCCGAGATCCGCGCCTTCGTGGCGGACGCTCAGCCCGACAAGCGCTTGCGGATGATCGATCGGCTGCTCTCGGATGACCACGGTGCCGAAGACATCGCCGACCACTGGATGGGTTACTGGCAGGACGTGCTGGCCGAGAACCCCACGCTGCTCAATGCCAGCCTCAACACGACGGGCCCGTTCCGCTGGTTCCTGTATGACGCACTGCGCGATGGCAAGTCGCTCGACCGCATTGTCACCGAACTGATTCTGCTGCGCGGCAGTCCGCATGAGGGGGGCAGTGCCGGGTTCGGCATCGCGGCTGATAACGACGCCCCGTTCGCCGCGAAGGGCCAGATCGTCGCGTCGGCGTTTCTCGGAATCGAACTCCAGTGCGCCCGCTGTCACGACTCGCCCTATCACAGCACACTCCAGCGCGACCTTTACTCCCTCGCCGCGATGTTCGAGCGTAAAGCCGTCACGGTCCCGAAAACGAGCCGGGTGCCCGCCGAGTTTTTCGAGAAGCAGTCGCGGCAGTCGCTGATCAAGGTGACGCTTCGGCCCGACGAGCCGGTCGAACCGGTCTGGCCCTTCCCCGACCTGACGCCCGCGGTCGACGCCGAGTTGCTCGCCAGTCGACTGGAACAGCCCGACGATTCGCGTGAACGCTTGGCCGCCCTGATCACCGCTCCCGAGAACACGCGGTTCGCGCGGGTGATGGTCAATCGCGTCTGGCGTCGTCTGATGGGCGCGGGGCTGGTCGAACCGGTCCACGATTGGGAAGGACGCACGGCCAGCCATCCCGAACTGCTCGACTGGCTCGCCCACGAGTTCACCCGCAGCGGGTACGACCTGAAACACGTGGTCCGGCTGATCCTGACATCGCAGCTTTACCAGCGGGCCGCCTCCGGACAGAACCTGTCGGCCGGGCCCGAACTGCGGTTCTTCACTGCCCCGGACCGTCGTCGCCTTTCGGCCGAGCAACTGGTCGATACGTTCGTCGTCACCTCCGGGCGGCCCCTTGATGTCGAAGAGTTCACGTTCGATCCCGATGCCCGCAGACCCTCCAGCAATCGACTAACGCTGGGGGTGCCCCGTCGCGCGTGGATGCTGGCCGACCTCGCCAACGAACGCGACCGCCCCAGCCTGAGCCTGCCCAAGGCTCGCGCCATCGCCGACCTCATGGAGGCGTTTGGATGGAGCGGCGCCCGGCAAAGCCCACGCACCGATCGCGAAACGGCGCCCAACGTGCTTCAACCGGGTGTCCTCGCCAACAGCGTCGCCACGCTGCTCTGGACGCGTGTCGCGCGTGAGAGCGGTCTGGCAGAACTGGCGATCTCCGCGGAATCGCCCGCACAACTGGTCGATTCCCTCTTCCTGCGCTATCTCGGACGACTGCCCGAAACTGCGGAACGCGAGCCTCTGGTCGCGGCGCTGGCCGTCGGGTTCGGCGAACGCGTGCTGTCGGGGTCGGGTGCGACGACCGCCACCGAATTGCCTGTGTTACCGAAGGTGACCTGGTCGAACCATCTGATGCCCGATGCCAGCACGATCGCGCTGGAGATGGAACGCCGCGCCCGACTCGGCCCGTCTTCCGACCCGCGACTCGAACCGGCTTGGCGCGAGCTGCTTGAAGATGTCATCTGGAGTCTGGTCAACATGCGCGAGTTCGTCTGGTTACCCTGATCTCGTCCGCTCTTCCGACGACTCGAATGGTCCCGGTCGATTCCCCCGAAGGCAGTCCCTCATGCAACGCCGTCAGTTCCTCTCGCTTGCCGCCACGGCTCCCGCGCTGCCGCTGGTCGCGTCCAATTCGCGGGTGCAGGCGGCCGAGCCACTGCTCAAGGGCCGGGCCGAGCATGTCATTTCGATCTGGCTGGGCGGTGGGATGGGGGCGATCGATACATTCGATCCGAAACCCAAGGGCGATCCTGCAAAGAAGCAGCCCGGTTCGTATTACGACAGCATCGAGACGGCCGTGACGGGCGTCCGGCTGTGCGAACATCTCAGCCGCCTGGCCCCGCTGATGGATCGCGTCACCGCGGTCCGCACGGTCAACCACAACGTGATTGACGAGCATGCGGCCGCGACGAACCGGATGCATACCGGTCGTCCGGTAAGCGGCACGGTGGTCTACCCCTCGTTGGGGTCCGTCATCGCTCACGAACGCGGGGCGGCGTCCGACATCGCCCCGCCCTATGTCCTCATCGGGTACCCCAACGTCTCGCGCGGGCCGGGCTTTCTCGGGGCCAAAGCTGGCTACCTGTATCTCACAGAGACCAGCCAGGGGCCGGCGGGGCTGTCGCGGCCCGAAGGTCTGTCGCCCTCCCGCAGCGCCCGTCGCGACTCGTTCGTCACGGCCCTCCGGTCCGCTCAGAAAGAGGCGACCGATCGCCAGTTGCGGGACTACGACGACGCGATCGCCCAAAGCCGAACGCTCAGCGGACCGGAGTTCATGAGCGCGTTCCAGCTCGACACGGAACCGGCCGATCTCCGCGCGGCCTACGGGGGAGAGTTTGGCCAGCGATGCCTGCTGGCCCGCCGCTTGACCGAGCGCGGCGTCCGCTTCATCGAGGTGGCCCACAACCTCAACTTCCTCAACGGGGCCGGGTGGGATGTCCACAACGCGGGCATCCTCCAGCAGCATGCCCTGATTCGCGAACTTGATGTCGCGCTCGCCGCCTTGTTGACCGATCTCGAAGCGAAGCAGCGGCTCGATAAAACGCTGGTCGTCGTGACGACGGAGTTTGGCCGTCCGCCCGAGTTTGATAGTGGCGGCGGCCGCGGGCATCAGGGCAGCGCCTTCACCTGCGTTCTGGCGGGGGGCGGCTTGCGGCACTGCGGTGCGTATGGCGAGACCGACGAACTGGGCAAGAAGATCGTCGCCAATCCGGTGAGCGTCCCCGACTTCTTCGCCACGATCCACGCGGCCCTGGGCATCGACTACACCCGCAACCTCTATGACGGCGACCGCCCCGTCCCGATCACCGACATGGGCCACCCCATCGCACCGCTGTTCGGGTGAACAAGGTTTTCACGCGCGGGCGGATGCTGATCACTCAGGGCGCGAGATATCCCATCACTCTGTGATCTTGAGGAGGAGTTTGCGGGCTGCACCGCGCAAGCTTTTGTGTGCTGGTCTGGCTCGGTTTTTCTGTGGAGTCGATCCTTTGTGTTCGACATGCAATCAGCAGTCGTTTCTGAGATGACGGGTCATTAGGAAGGAGTCCGGAGACGGTTTGTGAGGCCTGCGAATTGCAGGAGACTGCGCTACGGGTGGACTCATTCAAGTCGCCACCAATCTTTGCGACTGGAGTGATCTACTTGAAGTTTCGACTGGGGCAAGTAAGCTGCTGGAATGTCCCCGTGTTGAACTTGAGGGTTTCACGATGGCGGATCACCGGCACAATCTGAATCCCGTCGAGCGAGGGTTCTCGTTCCGATTCATGAAGCGGGGTGGCGTCCGTCTGGGGGGCGTCAGGTGGGGGCTGGCCCTCGGCGTGCTGTTGATGGCTGTTGGGGCCGAGGCCGGGGACCTTCCAGGGTTAACCGAGCAGATCAATGCGGAGATCCGGCGGGGCTGGGACGCAGGCAACGTCAAGCCCGCTGCGCCCGCAGACGATGCCGCGTTCTTGCGGCGGGTGAGTCTGCACCTCAGTGGAAGCATTCCCCCGGTCTCGGTGGTTCGGGAGTTTCTGGCAGACAAATCCCCCGACAAACGGCAGCGGTATGTCGATTCGCTTCTGGACGGGCCGGAGTATGTCGCGAATTTCGCGAGGGTCTGGCAGGCGGTGATGCTGCCCAATCCCGGGGAAGATTTCGGTCAAGGCCAGATCAGTCTGGCGTTCGAATACTGGCTGCAACAGCAGCTAGCGGCTGGAACGTCCTATGACGAAATGGTCCGGCAAATCCTTGTTCCCGGCGCGGACCCCAATTCGAGGTTCGGCCGGGTTGTCAACGGCCGCGTTGTGACGCTCCAGGAGGGGTCCCCGCTGGCCTTTTCGGACCTCCGGCAATCGACGCCGGAAAACATGGCATCGGCATCGGTCCGCGTCTTTCTGGGCGTCCGGCTCGAATGCGCACAATGTCATGATCATCCCTTCGACCGTTGGAAGCAGGACGAGTTCTGGTCGATCGCAGCCTTCTTCGCTCCGCCCAAGCTAAGTGGCGAGTCGTCCGGCCGTGACGCGCCACAGAGGAGTTGGTCGATCAAGATTCCGGGGACCGAGCGCGTGGTGCCCGCGGCCTATCTGGATGGCTCGGCTCCCACGTCGCGTCCCGACGTCAGTGGCCGGGCGCTCTTCGCCCAGTGGATCACATCGCGCGACAATCCGCGTTTCGCAACTACGGCGGTCAATCGAATCTGGGGGCATCTGTTCGGTGTGGGACTGGTGGAGCCGTTGGATGATTTTTCCGACCACAATCTTCCCAGTCATCCGGAATTGCTGAACCATTTGGCGCGGGAGTTTGTGGAACACGACTTCGACGTCAAGTTCCTCATCCGCGCCATCACGGCCAGCGAGGCCTATCAACTCAGCAGCGTCCGCACCGACCCCAGTCAGGATGACGTGCGGCGTTACGGACGGACGCGAACCCAGGGACTGACGGCGGATGAGTTGTTGGCCAACTTTCGTCAGGCAACCGGTCAGCGTTCTGCCCGCAGGTTCGCGATGTACGGGCAGCAGGAAATCGCGGTCCGTTTCGATGGGAATGACCTCCTCTTTCAGCAACTCTTTCCCCCCAATAGTGGTTCTGTCCTGGAACAGGAAACCTCGATTCTGCAGGCGCTGATGCTCATGAATGGCCAGCTTCCTGCGATGGCAACCAGTCAGCAGTTTGGCCCCGGCACGTTTGCCGCCATTGCGTCGAATCCCTTCATGTCGCTCGACGAACGAATCGAGACCCTCTACCTCGCCACCTTGACCCGGTTTCCCACGGAGGCCGAGCGAACTCGTGCTCGGGAATTCTGTTTGAAATCGCAGGCCTCGGCACCAAGAAACAATGCGTTCGTGGCGGCGGCAAACGGTTTGGCGCGTCTGTTTCCCGGCGCGCCGGTTCAACCCGTCACTCCAGGACCCGTCACTTCAGGAGTGGGGCCAAGTGAGAACGCGGGGCTGGCGAACCTGTTCTGGGTCTTGCTCAATAGCAGCGAGTTTCAACTCAACCATTAAGCATCGGCCCTGTTTGTCGCGGCGATGCAGAGGACCGAAGTCATGGCCTCATCGAGACTCCAGCGCGAACGGTTCACAGGCGGATTGTCCCGCCGCGATTGGCTGCGACTGGCCGCGGCCGGGGGAGTGGGGCTTTCGCAATCGCGCTGGTTACCTTCCGTTGCAGCCGAAGTTGCTCCCGCGATCCGCGGCAAACGTTCGGTGATCCTCTTATGGATGCCCGGCGGCCCCAGCCAGATCGACACGTTCGACCCGAAGCCGGGGCATGCGAATGGCGGCCCCTTCAAAGCGATCTCGACGTCGGTTCCGGGGATCACCATCTCGGAACACCTTCCGCAGCTGGCCCAGCAGATGGCCCATCTGGCGCTGGTGCGGTCGATGACCACGAAAGAGGGTGACCACGGCCGCGCCAGTCATCTGTTGCGAACCGGGTATTCGCCGGAAGGTCCCGTGCGTTATCCCACGCTCGGCTCGGCGCTCAGCAAGGAACTGGCCTCCCCGGAGAATGAGCTTCCCGATTACGTCAGCACGGGGATCAATAATTTTGTGCTCAATCGAGCCGCGTTCCAGTCGGGATTTCTGGGGCCGCGGTACGCACCGCTGAACGTCTCGGCAGTGAACGCGCCCACAGGGGTGACCTTTGAGGTTCCGAACCTGAAGTCCCCGATCTCGCCAACCCAGAACGACCAGCGTTTAGCCTACCTGAATGAGGTCGAGGCTGCGTTTCAATCGGAACGCCCAGACCCGACGGTCGACAGTCGCCGCGCCGCGTACGAACGCGCTGTGCGTCTCATGCGTTCGAAGGCAGGAGAGGCGTTCCGCCTGGACGACGAACCCGCCGCGCTCCGCGATCGGTACGGCCGCCAGCCGTTCGGCCAAGGCTGCCTGCTGGCACGACGGCTGGTGGAACACGGTGTTCCGTTCATCGAAGTCGGATTGACCAACGCCGGCAACGGATTCGCCGGCTGGGACACTCATCAGAATAACTTTGAAGGCGTGAAGCAGTTGTCCGCCGTTCTCGATTCCGGCTGGGCGACGTTGATTGCCGACCTGCGCGACCGGGGACTGCTGGAATCGACATTGATCGTCTGGATGGGTGAGTTCGGACGGACACCCATCATCAATGCGCAGGCCGGACGAGATCATTTTCCCGTGGCCTGGAGCACCGTCCTCGGGGGGGCGATTCGCGGTGGTCAGGTAGTCGGCAAAACGGACGCCGGGGGGACCGCGGTCGAAGAGCGTCCCGTCAGCCATGCCGATCTGCTGGCCACGATCTATCGCGCGGTGGGCGTCGATCCCAGTCGGCAGAATCTGTCGAATGTCGGTCGGCCCATTCGCCTGGCGGACCCCGAAGGCAAGCCGATCACGGAGGTTCTGGTATGAACCAGTTCACAACACGGGGCTTCTTCGTCCGTTGGGGCCTCGCCTGCATCCTCGGACTGCAGGTTGCCGGTGGACTGCTGTTGGCAGCCGACCCCGAGGCCCCCGCGCCCGCGATTCCGCCGGCGGCCAGCCCACCTGCGGGCGAGAAGACGGCGGCGGCAGCAGTCCGCCCAAGCGGGTTTGACCTCCTCTATCTCTCGTCGACTGGCCCGCTGATTCTGCGGTTAACCATCACCGCCAACGACCAGCCGTTGGAAACGAGTCTGGAACCAGGTCTTGATCGGCTCTTCGCCCTGCTCGACAAAAATGGCGATGCGACGCTGAATGACGACGAACGCCGGCAGATTCCCTCGCGGCTGACGTTACAGGACATGCAGTTGATTTCCCGGACAGGAACCTCCACCTCGTTACTCCAGTCCGATGCCCGCAGGTCGGTCGCCACCCGTGCGGACCTCCAGCGCTACTATGAAAAACTCGGCCTGCAGGCCCTTCGACTGAATTACCAGGTATCGCCTGCCACCCCTGACGACAGGGCGGCAATGCTGCGCCAGAGTCCCGGACAGAGTGCCGGACAGGGTGCGGGACAGGTGGCTCCGAATCTCTTTCAGCGGTTGATGGACCGGATCGACGCCGATCGGAACGGGGCCCTGTCGGCGCCAGAGCTTGCGGCTGGCCAGGCGCTGCTGCGGAACTGCGACCTGAACCGGGATGAAAACCTGTCTGCCAGCGAATTCATTGTCCTGGGGGCACCGGGGAAATCCGACGCCACCGCGCCGGCGATCCCACGTGCTTCAAAGTCACTCTCGACCCGTCTGTTCCTGCTGACCGGCCAGTCACCTGACCGGTTGCGAAGCATCGGCCAGGCGTGTGCCGCCTACTACAGCCGTTCGATCCAGCCCCTGTCTCCGGCGATGACCCTGTCGCGGGAGCAGTCGTTATTGCCCGAGGCGATGTTCACCAGGCTCGACCGGGGGGGGGATGGCCAGATTGATGCCGAGGACTGGGACGCCTGTTTCGGCGCAGCGCAGCCGGATCTGGCGGTTTCCATCGCATTTGGCAAGACCGCCGCGACGAACAGGGCTACGGACAGACTGGTCGTGCAGGACCTAACCAACGTTTCGCGGGGGCCACAACGGTGCAATTACGGCGGCGGAAGCGATTTGCAGATTCAGAACGAACGCCTGCAATTGCGCACGGCCGACAACAACCCCGACAAAGGGGCCGAGGCGTTCCTGAAGGATCTGTTCCCCAAACTCGACCGGGACAAGAACGATTACATCGATCGGAACGAAGCGACTCAAATGCGGGTGCTCGACTTCCGCGAGCTGGACGTCGATCGCAACGGGATGGTCTTTCTGAACGAGTTTCTCGACCGGGCCACGCCCCTCTGGACTCTGGCCAGCCACATCCTGGTGCTGTCGGTCGAAAGCTCTGGGTTCGATCTGTTCGCCGCAATCGACGTCAATCAGGATCGCCAACTCTCGGTCCGCGAGGTTCGGAACCTGTCGACCCTCTTTCCGCAGTGGGATGGAAATGGCGATGGCCTTGTCGAGGCGGGCGAACTGCCCAGTTACCTCACGCTCAACATCGTTCGCGGGCTGACCGCGGAACGATTTGCCATTTCCGGCGGAACCGACGGATTTGTACCGCCATCGCCGCCGAAACAGGTCAATGCTGGAAGCCCTGTGAATAGCAGCATCCCCTGGTTTCAACAGATGGATCGCAATGAGGACGGCGACGTCTCCCGTCGCGAGTTTCTGGGAGAGTTGAAACTCTTCGACTCGTGGGACACCGATCACGATGGGTTACTGAGCCTGGAAGAGGCCCGGGCCATCACTCGATCCCGATGAATCCCGAAGCCTGGCTGGCCAGGCCAGTTGCTGGTCCGCCTGATGTTTCCTCCCGCAACGCCAGAGGACGAGGTCAACTTCCCAATTACCGTCGCAGGCCGCAGCAGTACCGATGCGAGTTGCGATTCCCCGTGAACCGTCAGGATCTGTTTGTCATGCGACCCACGTGTTTGCCAACGCCAGGACTGCTGCTGGGTGTCTGTCTCGTCATCGGCAGCCTGTCCCAGACAGCTCCGGGGGAAGGCCCGGCCAAAACCGATGATCCCGATGCGGGCTACATCATTCGGTTCTATATTGCCAAGAGCGATGGCTCGGACCCGAAACCGCTGGTCAATGCTCCCGAGATCTCGTTCCAGGGATCTCCCTCGTGGTCGCGTGATGGTCGGCTGATCGCTTTCGATGGCTGGGGAAAAACCGAAAGCGGTGGCACCGCCGCCGCCATCTTCGTCGTGAATCCCGATGGTTCCAATCTGCGTCGGTTGACGGAGGGGGCGATGCCTTCGCTCTCACCACAGGGTCACCGGATCGCCTTTTCGCGCTATTCGCTCGGTCGCGGCATTTGGATCATGAGTTCCAACGGGCCCGACGAAGAACTCGTGCAGATTGATGAGGAAGGCTGGGGCACCGACTGGTCACCCGATGGTACCCGCATTGCGTACACCAAGTACGATGGCAGCGGTGCCAACCTCTCCATTTTCAACATTGTCGAAGGAACACGCAGCCTGGTATTCGCCCCCAACGAGTCGCCTTACCGGCAGATCTATTGGAACTTTGCCTGGTCGGCCGATAGCCAGACGATTGCGTTCAAGGGGACGCGAAAAGATGGCAAACCTGAACTCGCGGTGGTGAATGCCGAGGGGGCGAGCAAGGGACTCAAAACGGTCGTCACCGGCGAGATGCCGCCTGCCGTCTCATTCTTTCCCGACGGGCGCCTGATGTTCATCCAGGGCTGGCCAGAACGTGAAAACCGGCTGCAATTGTTGACAGTCGATCCTGCCAAAGAGGGGCCTCCCCAACTGCTGCCGAACCTTCCCCCGGAATTCATCTACTCCGATTCCTGCACCTCCCCCAAAGGGGACTTCGTGCTTTACTCGCGAGTCAAACCGGCTCCCCCGGCCAAATCCACACCGTGAATGCGTGTTCCTCCGCCGGTGGCCTAGTGATCCACCCCACGAGGGCTGGCGGAACGCGGCGGGAGGGAGCCTGCCCTATGGAACTTGCCGGTCCGCCTGATGTGTCCTCCCGCAAGGTCAGAGAACGAGGTCAACTTCTTTAGTGACGTCGCAGGCCGCAGCAGTATTGATGCGATTTGCGATTCCCCGTGAACAGTCAGGATCTGCTTGTCATGCGACCCACGTGTTTTCAATCGCCAGGTTTGCTGCTGGGTGTCTTGCTCGTCATCGGCAGCCTGTCCCAGACGGCTCCGGGGGAAGACCCGACCAAAGCAGAAGATTTCGATGCGGGCTACACGGTTCGGCTCTTTGTTGCCAAGAGTGATGGCTCCGACCCGAAGCCGCTGATCCGTGCTCCCGAGATCACGTCGCAAGGATCTCCCTCGTGGTCGCGTGATGGACGGCTGATCGCCTTCGACGGCTGGGGAAAGACCGAGAGCGGTGGGGGTGCCGCGATCTTCGTCGTGAATCCCGATGGTTCCAACCTGCGTCGGTTGACGGAGGGGGCGATGCCTTCGCTCTCACCACAGGGTCACCGGATTGCCTTTTCACGTTATTCGCTGGGTCGCGGCATCTGGATCATGAGTTCCAACGGTCCCGACGAAGAACTCGTGCAGATTGACGAGGAAGGCTGGGGCACCGACTGGTCACCCGATGGAACCCGCATTGCATATACCAAGTACGATGGCAGCGGTGCCAATCTCTCCATTTTCAACATTGTCGAAGGAACACGCAGCCTGGTGTTCGCCCCCAACGAGTCGCCCTACCGGCAGATCTATTGGAACTTTGCCTGGTCGGCCGATAGCCAGACGATTGCGTTCAAGGGGACGCGAAAAGACGGTAAAGCCGAACTCGCCGTGGTGCAGGCCGAGGGGGCGAGCAAAGGACTCAAAACGGTCGCCACCGGCGATATGCTGCCTGCCGTCTCATTCTTTCCCGACGGGCGCCTGATGTTCAGCCAGGCCTGGTCAGAACGCGAAAACCGGCTGCAATTGTTGACAGTCGATCCTGCCAAAGAGGGGCCACCTCAACTGCTGCCGAACCTTCCCCCGGAACTCATCTATTCCGATTCCTGCACCTCCCCCAAAGGGGATTTCGTAATTTACGCGCGGAAGAAACCGACTCCCCCGGCCAAACCTGCACCGTGAACGCGCGTGGCCACGAGCTCACTGGTCGTTCATGGCACGCCATCTCCTCCGCCGCAACTTTGATGAGGTCCCTGGGAAAACCGTCCGTTGAGTCGGGGGGGGCTGCCCTACGTCAATGCGTATCCCCACAAAAGACCCTCTAAAAATGCATGTGAACTATCGTCCACATCACTAGGGAAAACGATACGCTGAAGGCGATCCAGATCCCGAGAGCAATCGATTCGCGTAGGAAAACGGTCTTGTCGCGCTGGGTACTATTTTGGAACGGGTAAAAAAGGCGAGGCAATACGTAACTTCCCAGCGATGAGCATGCCAAGAGGAACAAGAGGTCTACAGCAAGAATACGGCCATCTGCGTCGAACGACAGGCATGTGATCAGGAATACTGAGAAATACCAGATCGTCCGGTGAGGCAAGACCAACATAAACAGCATCCAGGAACTGTGGCACGTGGTCGGGACGCTGCGTTGAGCGCCTGGTCGGGTGCAGCAGGAGGACTGGCAGATCCAAAGGGCGGAAAACGTTTCTCCACGTGAATAGTTGCCCCTCCGATTGTTTAGGTCGTCCGTCGCGAAACGCTCGGTAGTCGCCTCGTGAGAAAGCGTTGTGCGAGGGATTAGATCGACGCCCGAGACAATCGCATCGAACCCGCAAGCCATCCCGTCACACCGCAACTTCGACGAGGTCCCTCGGAAACCCCGTCAGCAGTTCGTAGCCGGTTTTGGTGATCAGGACGTTGTCGATCAGCCGGGCGCCGAGTTTCTCGTCGCCCAGGAACACGGGCGGTTCGACCGTTACCACCATTCCCGCCTTCAGGATGCTGGAGCTGCCACCAAACAGGAACAGCGGCTCGGCCCAGGTGGGGGGCGACCCCGGGGCCAGCCCGTATCCGGAAAGGTGGACCCGACCCGCATCGAGTCCCGCCTCAGCGATCACGCGCTTCGCCGCCTCATGCGGCATAACCGCAGGAACCCCACAGCGCAGTTCGCGAAGCAACGCGTCGGACGCCTCGCGGACGAGTTCGTACAGTTCGCGCATGCGCGGGGTGGCCGGTCCCATCGAGAATTGACGTCCGATCGTGGCCGTGTACCGGCGGCAGGTCGCCCCATACTCGATGTTCCCGTAATCCCCGCGTCGCAGCCGCCGCTCCGTGGGTGCCCCATGCGAAAAACAACTTCGCTCCCCGGTGACCAGGTTGATCGGACTGGCCGCCAGCCCGCTCCCTGCGGTGAGCAGCGCGTGATACACCTCGCCTGCCAGCTCCAATTCACTTCGTCCTTCCGCCACCGCACCGGAAAATCGATCCATCGCCAGATCGGCCCGTCGGGCCGCCTCGCGGATGTAGGCGAGTTCCTGCGGCGATTTCACGAGCGACAGATCATGAACCAGGTTTGTCGGCTCGGCGACCAGGCTATCCCCGAGCACATTCTTCACGCGCCCGTAGTGCAGCGGATGGAGGTAGAACCCAGGCACCTCCATGCCGACCCGCGTTCCCGTCACCCCGTAC
The DNA here is from genome assembly GCA_027489895.1 of Planctomycetaceae bacterium. Taxonomy (GTDB): domain Bacteria; phylum Planctomycetota; class Planctomycetia; order Planctomycetales; family Planctomycetaceae; genus JAIXZD01. The sequence continues at coordinate 295 of JAIXZD010000129.1, read as the reverse complement.
CTGTGGACGAGATCGGCGAACGCGGCGATCGGATCGCCTGGCTCGCCACCCCCCCAGCCATGCAGTTCATCGACGAGCGCATCGTCCCGATACTCGTTGACTTCCCCCTGCCGGGTCAGAACGACGAGGGGACCCGTCCCGGCCGGGAGCAGCAGACACTGAAACTCCTGGTAGCTCTTGGCATCGGAGCCGGTCAGCCAGCGGATCGAGACCGGATGAAACAGAATCATCCAGTCGAGACCTGCGGCCGCGACTGCCTCCTGGGCGCAAGCGCGCCGGGCCGCGAACTCTTCGG
>JAIXZD010000150.1 GCA_027489895.1 Planctomycetaceae bacterium | reverse complement strand
TATGCGGCGAATCTGGGGACCTTGGCAGCGCTCTTACGGCCCGAGGATCTCGTCCTGTGCGACCGGCTGAATCATGCGTGCCTGGTGGATGGCTGCCGGTTGTCGGGGGCGAAGCTGCGCGTCTATCGGAGTGACGAGTTGAAGACGGTGCGGCGGGAGCTGTCGCGGCGCTCGGCGGGGCAGCGAGCGTGGCTGGTCACCGATGGGGTGTTCAGCATGGATGGTGAGCTGGCCCCGCTGGCGGCGCTGTGCGATCTGGCGGAGGAGTTTGGGGCGCGGGTGATCGTCGATGAGGCACACGGCACGGGGGTGTTTGGTGCGACGGGCCGGGGGGTGTGCGAGGAGTTGGGGGTTGAGGCGCGGGTGGCGGTGCGGATTGGGACCCTGAGCAAGGCGATGGGGGCGCAGGGCGGGTTTGTCGCGGGGCCGGGCGTGCTGGTGGACTATCTCGTCAACACGGCCCGCACGCAGATGTTTTCGACGGCCCTGTCCCCCCTGCTGTGTGCGGCGGCGAGTGCCGCGGTGGGGCTTGTGCGGAGTCAGCCGGAACGGCGGGCGCGGGTGCGGGAGTTGGCGCGGACGTTGCGCGCGGGATTGCGCGCGCGCGGGCTGGCGCCGCTGGGGCGGGACGACTGCCCGATCGTGCCGGTGCTGGCGGCAGGGCCGGGCGAGGTGGTGACGTGGTCCGGGCGGCTGCTGGAGGCGGGGTTTCTGGTGCCGGCGATTCGTCCGCCGACGGTGCCTCGGGGCGGATCGCGGCTAAGGATCAGCCTGTCGGCCGGTCATGAGGAGCGGCAGGTGGCGGCGCTGGTGGAGGCGGTGGCGGAGACGGGGCGCGGGCTGGGGTGAGGGGGAGCGGGTCCCTCCGGGCGCTGACGCTTCCGGCTCACCTCTGGGCGATGGCGTTTGAGAGGGGTGGGCGTCGGGGAAGCCTCACGGCTTCCGCTACTTTGCCGCTGCCGTACGGTTATTTGGCTTTGAGGAGGTCGCGGATTTCCATCAGAAGTTCCTGGTCTTTGGTGGGGGCGGGCGGCGCGGCGGGGGCGGCGGCTTCGGTCTTCTTCATCTTCATGATGAAGCCCAGCAACTTGACCACGAACAGGAACAGGGCCGCGGCGATGATGATGAAGTTGAGAATCTCCGTGAGGAAGTTCCCGTAGAGGATGCCGTTCCACTGCCAGTCGTCGAACTTCAGTTCCGACTTGCCCGAGATCGCCCGGACCAGCAGGTTGATCGACGGCATGAAGATATGTTTCACGAGCGAATCGACGATCTTGCCGAATGCCCCGCCGATGATCACCCCGACGGCGAGATCGATCACGTTGCCCTTGAGCGCGAAATTCTTGAACTCATCGAGCAGCGTAAAGGCTTGCTTGGTGGGAACCAGGGCCATGGCGGAGTCTCCGGAGCAGCGGTGTGGGTGGTGGAAGAACGTGGGACAAGAAACGGCGGGGAACGGATCGGCGATCGGGGAAATTTTCCCGAGCAAACCAAACGCGGACCCGAACAATGCGGTCACGAATTTAGAGAGCGAGCACCGGAGTTCCCCAAGGGAAAATCAGGGTGGCGGAGGATTTTGCCGCGGGTCGCTGCGCTCGTGGGAGTAATCGGTACAGCTTGCGGCGGGCTGTCGGCGAAGTGGTTGCGGGTTCCCACCGACCCCTCACAGGGTCGGCTCGCCTGGGCGGTCTTTTGGGGGCGGTCTTTTGGGCCGAGGGCGAATCAAATTGACGTTTGCTTATGACTCGTTTAAGCTGGGTGGGAGTTTGAGGCGATAAGTGAGAACTGGCGGGTCTGCGAAGCCCCGTCGGCGCATCGCCTTGAACGAAATCCTGCTGGATTTGATGCCTGCCTGGGGTGCCGCGCTCGCCCTCCCGATCGGCCTGCCCCACCGACCCGCCTGACCTTGCGATTGCTGAAGGTGACTTCATGCTGACGATCTACGGACCTCGTTCCCGTCGGAGTGCGTACTGCGACCAGGTGTCGCGACGCGATTTCCTCACCATTGGCGGGATGGCGATGGGGGGCGTTTCGCTCGCCTCGGTGCTGAAGGCCGAGTCGGCCGTGGGCCGGGCGGGCGGTACCAAATCGGGCGGGCATCGTTCGATTATCAACATTTATCTGCCGGGCGGCCCGTCGCACATTGATATGTGGGACCCGAAGCCAGAGGCCCCGGCCGAGATTCGCGGGGAGTTTCGGGCGATTCAGACGAACGTGCCCGGGATCGAAGTTTCGGAGATGTTTCCGAAAGTCGCGGCGATGATGGACAAATTCGCGATTGTCCGGTCGCTCGCCGACTCCGATGGGGCGCACGACGCCTACCAGTGCATGACGGGTCGGAAGAAAGGCCCGCGGATGCCGCCGGGCGGCTGGCCAGCGGCCGGGGCGTGGATTTCCAAAGTGCAGGGATCGGTGAATAACTCGATTCCGCCGCACCTGGCGCTAATGTACACGACCGGCAACCGGACGTGGGGCGAGCCGAGCGATGGCGGGTTTCTGGGCGTGGCCCACAACCCGTTCAACCTGCTGGGGCGCACCGCCCGCAGCACGACCGACTCGATGGTGTTGCAGGGGATCACGCTCGATCGGCTGAAAGATCGCGATCAACTGGTGCGGTCGCTCGACAATTTCCGTCGCGATGCGGACACCAGGGGATTGATGGAAAGCATGGATGTCAACGCGCAGAAGGCGCTGGGCATTCTCACGACGACTGCTCTAGCCGATGCGCTCGACCTGTCGAAGGAAGACCCGCGGGTTGTGGCGCGGTACGGGGCGAGCAGCGAGGAGTTCCAGCGGGACGGTGCGCCGCCCATGGTCGAGAATTTCTGTATGGCGCGGCGGCTGGTCGAGGCGGGGGCGCGGTATGTGTCGCTGAACTTCAGCCGGTTCGACTGGCATGGTCCCGATGGGATGAACTTCCCGAAGTCGCGGGAGCAGTTCCCGATTCTCGACCAGGGTCTGGCGGCGCTGGTGACCGATCTCCACGAGCGCGG
>JAIXZD010000061.1 GCA_027489895.1 Planctomycetaceae bacterium | reverse complement strand
TGCTTCGTGCGGGTCGCGGCCGTCAGCTACAACCCGCCCTTTCATGACCACAGGGGCGCTGGCGTCAACCTCGCCCCGCTGCGGGAGATGACCGAGCGGGTCATGCACGACCGGCCCAATTTCATCTGCTATCCCGAAGTCTGCGCCTGCATTGCCAGCGGCATGAAAGCGGGGATCGCTGCCGCTCCCGAACTCGATCCCTACGTCGCCGAAGTCGCCAAGATCGCCCGCGAGTTCAAAGTCGCGCTCGTCGCCCCGTTCATCGAACGCAAGGGCGACCGCTTCTACAACTCAGTTCCCATCGTCGACAGCCAGGGCCAGCTCGTGCTGGTCTACCGCAAGCTCTACCCCACGATTGGCGAGATGGACGAAGGCATCTCCCCCGGTTCAGATATTCCCGTGGGACTGTGCGATGGCGTCCGCGTTGGGGCCGCCGTCTGCTTCGATGCCAACTTCGATCAGATCCCCATGGAACTGGAACGACAGAAGGCCCAACTCGTCTTCTGGCCCTCCATGTACTGGGGCGGACGCAAGCTGCAGCACTGGGCCTTCCGTTACGGATTTACAATCGCCGTTTCGTACGTGGCCGAAAGTGCGATCATCGACATGTCGGGCCGCTACCTCGACCGCCGCGGCCTCGACACGCTCAAGGTCCGTCAGAAACTGTCTCCGCCCTGGGCCATTGCCGAGATCAACGTCAACCGGGAACTGTTCCACCTCGACGACAACCAGCTCCGATTCCCCGCCATCCGCGCCAAGTACGGCCCCGATGTCGAACTCGAAATCTTCGAGCCCGAAGGCTACTTCCTGATGTCGACCCGAAGGCCCGACCTCACCGTGGAACAGCTCGTCACCGAGTTCCAGCTCGAAACCCTGCGCGATTACATCGCCCGCAGCGCCCGCATCCGCAAGGAGCGTCTTGGGGCCTGATTAACCAAACTCAACGTGGGTAGGGTGGGCTCTGCCCACCATTGCTCACCGGCTTACAAACGCCGAACCGCAGGCCCCCTGCTTGAGGACGTTCAAAGCACGTCCTCCGGACCGCGCTGCGTGCTCCCGCGCCCGAATCAAACCAACAGCGCCTCAGGCGTCAGGTGCGCGCCAACGGCCTCCACCACCCGCTCATGCAGATCCGCCCCCGTGGCGACAATCCCGCGGTTCCGTTCCAGCCGTCGTCCGTGCGTGAAGTCGAGCGGCCTGCCCGCCAGATCCGTCACACGCCCCCCCGCTTCCTCAATCACCAGCACGCCGCCCGCATGGTCCCAGACCATTTCGCGATAGGCCGGGTCGAGCGTATGCCGCAGGTAAAGCGCCGCCTCGCCCCGCGCCACCACCGCATATTTCGCCTGACTGTCCAGTCGCATCGGTGCCTCGCTCACACCGGCCGCCTCGGCAATCAGCGACGACACATCCTTGTTCCGATCGCTCGATTCGACCCGCTCGACCCAGCGCGTCGCCGCCGCGGAACCCGCCGCCGCCACCCGAATCGGCCGCGCCGTCCCTGCGACATCCCCCGCCAACAGCGGGACTTCGCAGGCCCCTTCCCCGGAGATGGCCGTGTAGACATGTCCAAGCGGCGCGTCCGGATCGACGGGGCCTTGCACGCGTCCCGGCAGGTTCGGACAGGCCAGAATCCCCAACACAGGCCGCCCCGCCTCCATCAGCGCCAAAGCGATCGCGTATTGCTCGCGTCTCAAAAACCCCTTGGTCCCATCGACCGGGTCCAGCACCCAGTACCGTCCGCCCAAATCCAGCGGCTCCCGCCCTCGATCAATCGCTTCCAGCACAAACTCCGGAGAAACCTTGTCCCCCGCCACCTGCCGCACCTGCTCCACAATCTGTGCCACGAGCGGCGCCATCGCCTCCGTTCGCAGCTCATCCGCCGATTCTTCCCCCATCAGCGGGATCTCGGGGAACGCCTCCCGCAAGCCGGCGCTCACCAGCGCCTGGATCGCCAGGTCCGCCACCGTAACGGGCGAGCGGTCCTGCTTGTCCCACTTCTGCAGGGCAATCGCCGTCTGCACCGACCGACCGATGCGCGTCGCCTGAACCACCAGGTTCACCGCGACATCTCGAAGCGAGGAAAGCATCACCAACCACCACCCTGCGTACGAACAGAAGGACATCTTCGCGGGCAACCGCGCTTGCATACCAAGGCCCGATCCCGCGCCACCCCGCGGATTTAATCGCCCGCGGCCATCCGCCCCGCTCAAATCGCAAAATCCACATTCCGATTGAGCAGTCGATCGATCAGTTCATCCGGCAGCGAGATCGCCTGACTGGTCCCTCCCGAGAGGTCGGTCGGGTTGATGCCGCAGTACATCGCCCATGGCCCCAGATGCCGCCACCGCCCCGCGCGCTTGGGTTCATCGGGCAATACGGGCGTCGTGCAGCGGTTACAGCCGACGGTGGTGTACCCCTGGCTGTGCAGCGGATTGACGATCACCTGCTGCTCTCGCACATACGCTTCGAGGTCGGCCGCCGAGAGATTCGCCAGCGCATTGACCCGCAGCAGGTTCATCGCCGGATCAACGGCCAGAATCGGCACCTTGGCGCGCTTCTCCCCATCGCCCCGCCGCAAGCTCGCCAAAAACGCGTCGTACCGACCCTTCACCCTCTGCAGCGGCTGCGACTTTCGCAGATCGCAGCATTGCTCCTGCCCATCTTTCGAGAGGTACAGCACGCCCAGCCGGGACGTCTGCTCCGCCATCGTTTCCTCCGGTGCCAGAGACACCACGTTCAACCCGTACTCTTGCGCGACGCGGTCCCGCGTGTCGTACGTTTCCTGGAAATGAACGCCCGTATCAACAAACAGCACGTCGACTTTCAGACCCGCGGCATGGGCCATGTGGCAGACCACCGTCCCGGCCTTCTGCATGGCCGAGAGGATGGCCAGACGCGGCCCAAACAGATCGGCCGCCCAGCCAATGATCTCGGCCGGGGTCGACGCTTCCAGACGCTCGTTCAGCGGCGCTAAATCACCCTGGGTGATCCGGCCCATACACCACATCCTTCCCCGAAAAATGGTCGATAGCCCGTCAGTCTATCAACCAGCGGAAAAGCGCGGCAACCCGCCCGCCAGCGCGAACCGGGCTTTCGCACTGTTCAAGATGTCACCAGATGCGATGGGATCAAAGGGTGTGGCATGCTTGCACCGCTTCGGGGCAAGCATGCCAACCGACTCCCGACTCTCTCTGTCTTCGAGCATCAGGAAACACACGGTCTTCGCGACTCCCACCGACTGCTCACACAGTCGGCTCGCCAGTGTCGTGCTGCAATCGCGATTCGCACTCACGCCGCCGCCCGCAGCGGCACTTCGTCGACCTGGTCATCGATCCAGTCGCACAGCGTATGGAACAACAGCTTGTGCGCTTCCTGAATCCGGGCCGTGTTGTCCGAGGGGACGATCAGCTCCAAATCCGCCCGCCCCGCCGCCAGCCCGCCACCCTTTCCCAGAAACGTCACCGTCGTCACCCCTTGCGCCTTGGCGAGATCGAGCGCCCGCAACAGGTTGACGCTGTTCCCGCTCGTCGTAAATGCGACAAACACATCGCCCGGGTTGCCCAGCGCCTCAATCTGCCGCTCGAAGACCGACTCATACCCGAAGTCGTTCCCCGCGCAGCTGATCACCGTCGGATCGCACAGCGCGATCGCCGCGAGAGCCCGTCGATTCTTCCGGAACCGGACCACCAGCTCTTCGGCAAAGTGCATCGCATCGGCCGCGCTCCCGCCATTCCCCGCGACCAGCACTTTTCCCCTGCGCTCCCAACAGGCCAGCAACGTGCGTCCGAATCGATCCAACTCCCCCGACAGAAGGGGCAGTTTCGCCAGCAGGTCTTGCGACTCGGCGACGGCCTCCAGAAGTTGCTGGGTCAGG
>JAIXZD010000043.1 GCA_027489895.1 Planctomycetaceae bacterium | reverse complement strand
TGCAGAGGTAGCGGAGCGAGATCGTGGAACGGTCGTTTGCCCATACCTGTGAAACGGGAGGCGGGCGACGCAATTGGCTCCGTGGCGTGGTGAAGGTGGCCAAACGCTGTTTAATGACAGCTGCAGCCCACAACGTGGGCTGCCTGATGTGGAAACTATTTGGAATGGGAATTCCCAGAGGCCTGCAGCAGTTCACGGTGAAGCTGCGGGGGCCGCACACTGCGCTGAAAACCGTCCTGACAGCCTTCACCACCCCGTGGACCGCCCTGGTCGCAACTCGCCTCGCCACCACGCCCCCAGCCAGCCGCCCCACCCTCGCCGCCCTCTGCCCCCCCCGCGCTCACCGCAATCAGTCGTTGTACAACGGGCTGCTAAACACCGCTTGCGACACCAGCGACCCGATCGCTCGCGCTGACAGACCCACCTGCAGGAAATACCGACGCGACAGTTCAAAATGCTCGGCCAGGAATCCGCGGTCCATGACAACCCCTGCCTTATAGGAAGAATTAAGGGTACGAAGAATTGAGGGCGACAGACACACCCTCCCCGAACACCTCGATCGTACGATAACCGTTCCCAAGCCAATCGCTCACACCCGCCTTCGCAACCCGCGATGGAATTCGCGAAATCATCCAGATGAACGATGGACTTGCAGTCGCATTACCTTTGCTGCCCCGATCACTTTTCCGCTTCCGTCTTTGTCCGCTCCCGCGGGCTTTGCGGCGGTTCCACAACCTCGAACCGAAACAAGCGCACGAGACCGCCGTAGATCGGATAGAAATTCCCCGTCAGCGGAACGACGCGGGCCAATATCCCATACCGCTCGTACAGACATTGCTGCACCCGCGCGGCCACCCACTCGCTCCCCAACAAGGTCGTCCCCGGTCGCCGCACCAAAGCCACCATCACATCCTCGACCCCCCACGCTTTCCGCTGTTCCTCCCATACCGGAACTCGCGAATATGGAATCCATACCCGCCGAATTGCCGCCGTTTCCTGCGGTCCCTCGTAGGCGGGAATCGCTTCGTATGGCAGCGCGCAGCCTTCGACAAACACCAGGCCCGGCTCCTGGCCGAACGGTCCGATCCCCCGCATCATCGCGCGATACTCCCGCTCGGCGCGACCGAATCGCGCTGCTCGGTCCGACAGCGCATCCAGGTGAGTCCACCCGGCCATTCCCAGCAGTCCCACTCCGATCACTCCCGCCGCGATCCCCCTCGGCCCCGCCACACCCCGGGCGCGGGCCGGACTCGTCAACAGGAACAACAGCAAGAAGCCCGATGACGGTCGGAACACCCGCCCCGGCAGCTTCATATAGAGCGCCAAGTAGTAATACACGACAAGCAGCGTTGCAATCATCACGCCCGCCGCAAAAAGACTCCTGCGCCGGTGTCGCAGCAACAGCAAACTGGCCAGCGGCAACCACCGAAGCAGTGCATTTTCTGCCCCCAGAAACCCCGCCATCGCAGCCTCGATCGAAACCTCGTTCGGGATTCGGCCCACATTAGCCGCAAACCAGTTCGCCAGCTTTCGGAAGTTCTCGAGTGAGTAGACCCGCGTGTCCGTGCGAAACGCGGCCGTGGCCAGCTCATAGTCGTTTTCGCTCCAGCCCAACTCCGCGAACGCCGGCAGCGTCTCTTCGCGATACGGCATCTGCCCGAAATCCACCAGCCTCGCCATGAGCGCGTTGTACTCGATAAACTCGCTAAATCCTGGTTGCCTGGCGTAAAGACCGCGATTGACGGAATCGACCGCAACCATAGCGCCCGCCGCCACAGCAAGTACCGCGCAACGCGCCGCGCAGACAACCAGCCAGCGCCGGGGAAGGATCGCCCGAAACGGCCCCACGGCTCCGACCTCACCAGTCCCAGCCATCGTCGACCGATCTTGGCGTGCCAGCCGAACTACCCGCCTCCACACAGGCACCACCAGCAGGCACAGTCCCGCCGGCAGACCGATCGCCATCAACAGCTTTGCCGATTCACCGCGAATCAATCCGCCCACGACCAACAGCCCGACCACCGCTGCCGACCATTGCCACCAGCCCGTCCGCAAGCCTCGTGGTCCCCGCATCCAGGTCAGCATCCCTGCCCCCGCAACCAGCGCCGCCGTCTCCGTAAACTGCGTAAACACGCAATACCGGACGTCCACCGTGAACGCGTAAACCCCGGCGATCAGCACCTGTTGCCAACTCGTCGCGGCCGACAACACCAACCGCATCACCACGGCACAGGACACCAGCCGCGCCACCAAGTGCGCCAGGAAATACCAAGGGATTTCTTGCGTCAGGCGATACAGCCCGGCAATCGGCCACGACCACAGCATGTTCGAGTAGACCACGAACGGACTGGGTCCGCCCGGCAACTGAAAGCCGCGCAGCGTCATCTCCATGAACGGGTCGTCGTTCGATTGCCAATAGGGAGTATAGAAGTAGTGCCCGCAGAAGACCGGACCAATCGTCAGCAGCAATAGCAACAGCCCGACGACTCTTCGCGAGCGGAGCCAGTCCCCCGCGGAATTTCCCGGCAACGTCGTCCCCGCCGAATTCATTTTCGCCACACGCGGATTCTGATCCGCCACAGAGCCAAAAACCGAGCCAAGACGCCGAAGGTCAGGCACTCCCCCCGTGGAACTCCATCCCCGAAGAATCCTCGTCGAGCGCTCGCAAACCACTAGCTTCTCCCACCACCACCGCGAAAGTCAAACTCCCTCGCGAACGCTTCTCGAACTACTCCGATTCTTCACTCTGCCGCGGTTTCGCCCCGCACTTTGCCAGGAAGTTCGCCGTGACACGGGCCACGCGCGCATCAGGTCCGCGCGGACGGCCATAATGCGAGTGCGGCTGAATCAATCCGGGGGGTTGCGACAGTCCCATCGACCAGAAGATCGTCGATGCGTTGAAGACCCAGTTGCGCTTCGGATCGGGATAAATCGTGGCGGTGTAGACGGCGTCCTTCTTTCCCGAGTTCGTCGTCGTCCCGCTGGCGACGACTTCCAGACCGGGGATTGCGGCCGTATCTGCGTGGAATTCCCAACCGACCAGCCCCTTGAAGCGGTAGCCCGCCTTGAGGCCCGTGCCCTCGAACAGCCAGTGGTCGGGTTAGGTCACGATCCAGTCCCGCGAACCGTTGAATGGAGAGATCGTCCGCGCCCGGATGAGCAGATTCTCGTTGGGGCCTTCCACATCGAACGGCCCCATCTGGGGCTTTTCCACTTCCATCAGCCCGCCATACCGGCCGGCGCGATGAAAGACTCGATTCGGACGCCCGTCGGCGGAAGGGACCAGCAGCTCAACGGAGCAGCACGTGTTACAGGAACCCGGCACTTAGTCCGTCGGCGATCGCGCGGCGGACGTTTTGGTACATCTCGAGACTCTAGTGTAACGACCTGAGAATACGTGAACTTATCGGCTTCTCCGGAGTTTGACGTATGGGTCCCCGGAGGAGCGAACCATGCGAGTGGCGGTCGAGATCGTGTTGTCGGCGGACGAGCGGACGAAACTGACGAAATGGTCGCGTGGCCGCAGCACGCCGTCTCGGCTGGTGCTGCGGGCGAAGATCGTGCTGGCCTCCGCCGATGGTGTGGAGAACAAGGGCATCGCCAACTCGCTGGGTTGCATGCGGCGAACGGTCGGCACGTGGCGGAATCGCTTTGCGAAAGATCGGCTGGAGGGGATCGAGCAGGACGCACCAGGCCGGGTCGCGGGGCGATGACCCGCGCGAAGTTCAAGGCCTAGATCATTCGCCGCACGACGCAAGAACTTCCCCCCGCCGCCACGCAATGGTCGACACGGTCGCTGGCTAGGGCTGCGTGCGGTCGCTGGTGCAACGAGTCTGGAAGGACAACGGTCTCGCCCCGCATCGCGCCAAAACCTTCAAGGTCTCCAACGCCCCGAAGTTCGCCGAGAAACTGGTCGACATCGTGGGCGTGTATCTGAACCCGCCCGAGCATGCAATCGTCCTGTCGTGCAACGAGAAGAGCCTGCCGCTGTTCCCCGGCCGGCTGAAGACGATGCCCCACGACTACAAGCGGAACGGGACAACCACACTGTTCGCGGCCATCGAACTGCCGGAAGGCAAGGTCATCGCCGAATGCATGCCGCAGCATCGACATCAGGAATGGATCAAGTTCCTGAAGCTGATCGACAAGGAAACGCAGCCGAATCTCGATCTGCACCTGATTGTGGACCACTACGCCACGCACAAACATCCGAAGGTTCTCGCGTGGCTGCAGAAACACCCGCGGTTCCACATGCACTTCACCCCGACCAGTGCGTCGTGGCTGAACGTGATCGAACGCCCCGTTTTTAGTCGACACGTTCGGTGACATCACTCAGGACCGCATCCGCAACGGCGTGTTCCGCAGCGTGAACGAACTCGTCCGTGCGATCATGGAGTACGTCGAACATCACAACGCCGATCCGATAACGTTCGTCTGGGCGAAGAAGGCCGAAGACATCCTCACGAAAGTTGCACGAGCAAAGGCCTCGCTCGATAAGGGCCCATCTGCGTAAATCACTACACTAGAAGAACGTCCGTCACGACTGAGGTGACCACGGGCTACTGGGCGTCCTCCCCGTCTCAATCTCAACTGTCCGGCCGATTGAGGATTGGCTTCCTCTCCGAGATATCGCGGTGCATGAAAACTTCATACCGGGTTCTTACCGAAAACTAGGCGAAAACACCCATCCCAACCTATCACAACCGCCAGGTAATGAGTTCCTCTGTGAGGGATTGCGAAACCGTCAGCGGACGCGTATTCTTCGGAAGTTCTAATGTTGTCGAGGTGTTGCGTTGGTAGGACGAGGGAGCGACTGACCAGCCGTCTCGCTTCAGCACGGCCTTCAGTCGGCGGATCCGAACCGGGATCACTGCCGGACGATCTCACGTAGCCATCGACAAAGCGCCGGCTCATCCGACTTCGTCTTCGCTTCGTACCATTGCTTACTTCGCGGCGGGCGCCGCCCGCAGGGTGGTCGCATGACCGCGCACGCCCTTCGCTCGGAGACCTCGAACCCTCCTTGAAGCTCGGTCACCGCCGTGCGCTTCCGCGAAGGGTGGGGGCGCGCCCCATTGCTCCGCGGGGAACGAAACGGAGTCGGTGTGCTGGAGAGTTGACCGCGGCCCCACCCGCTCGCCCCGTGGGTTTCCCGAGGCCACGTGCTTCAGCATTTGGTTGTCCAGCGACAGGTCCGCCACCAGTTGCTTCAGCCGCTTGGCCTCCTCCGACTTCATCCCACCGTACTGGTTCCGCCAACGGTGGTAGGTCGAGTCGATCACTTCCAGCGCCTGCACCGCCGCCGCCTGATCCCTCCCCGCCGTCAGCATCGCGTCCACATCCCGCAACTTCCGCACGATCTCCTCCGGACCATGCCGCTTCCGCTTCTTCCCAGACATCGAGAATCTCCTCGTCCCAAAGGGACCGTTGGGACTCTCATATATCCTGGATCACCTTTGGGGGAGCAGGTCAATTGGATTCCGCCCCTGCCTGCTCATCGTCTTAAGACGGTTTTGAAACTGCTTCTACAATAAAGGCTCACGGATTTACCTGTTTTTCTGTGATTCTCGCGCCCCCTCGACCTCGTAAACATGCGGATTCTCGAACCTGTTGACTGGCTGATCGTCCCCGAGCCGGTGCACCTTGAGTGACGTGCCGTAATTTTTGAGGACTTCAATCAGTCGCCCTTCCCAGACCGTTTCATAAACGCCTTCGTTCCAGCCAAATGGCGACTCGGGAGCAGGAGGCAATTCCAGCGGCATTCCGGGCTCGTATAGATCGCCGAGTCTCCCCACGATCCAGACGCGGCCTCCCGATTGCAGTAAGCGTGAAATCTCGCCCAGTTCGCGGTCGATCTGTTCGCGGGACGCCATCGCCCGCTTCATGTGACGATACCCGTAGATGAACTCCTCGGGCGGCATCGCGGGAATCGTGCTCCATTTTGCCGCGCCGCGGTAGTAACGGTCGAACGTCAACCCGAAGTACCACGGTTTGACGTACACGATGTCGGTCGGGGACGCCGCATCGGCGATGAACCGCGCGACGACGTCGAGGTTCGTCATCCTCATGCCGGGAGAGCGGAGCGTCTCGG
>JAIXZD010000189.1 GCA_027489895.1 Planctomycetaceae bacterium | reverse complement strand
TCCCGCTGTTCCTGCTCGATACGGATATCCCGGAGAACAACGAAGAAGACCGGCAACTGACGGCCCGTCTGTATGGAGGCGATACCCGCAACCGGATCCGGCAGGAGCTGGTTTTGGGGATTGGCGGGGTGCGGGCGCTGCAGGCGATGGGGATCACTCCCGGTGTGATTCACATGAACGAGGGCCACTCGGCGTTTGCGGGTCTGGAAGTGATCCGTCAGCGGATGCGGGTGGATGGACTGCCCTTCGGCGAGGCACTGCGTGAGACGGCGCGGTCGAGCGTGTTCACCACGCACACGCCTGTCGCGGCGGGTCATGACCGGTTCGGGGCGGATCTGGTCGAAGAGCATCTGGGGCCGATCGGTGACGAACTGGGGCTGAATCACCACGATCTCGTCGGTTTGGGACGGGTCGACAAGCAGAACCATGGGGAAGCGTTCTGCATGACGGTGCTGGCGTTCAACCTGAGCCGGCATGCGAACGGGGTGTCGAGCCTGCACGGGGTGGTGAGTCGCCGGATGTGGGCGTCGCTCTGGCCCTGGCGGGGCGAAGAAGAAGTGCCGATCGGGCATATCACGAACGGGATTCATGTCGGGTCGTGGCTGGCGCCGCAGATGCGGATGCTGTACGACCGGGTGCTGCCGGCGGATTGGCACACGCGGACCGGGGAAGCCGACTTGTGGAAGTCGATCGACGATCTGTCGCCCGGCGAATTCTGGGAGACGCATCAGTCGCTGAAGTACCGGTTGATCAGCTATGTCCGGGAACGGCTGATGCGGCAGGCGCAGCGGCATGAGTCGCCGGTGCGGAGTGCTCAGATCGCCTCGATGGCGCTCGATGCCCGGAAGCTGACGATCGGATTCGCCCGGCGGTTCGCCCCGTACAAGCGTGCGGACCTGATCATGAAGGACCTGGACGTGTTTGCCGAACTGGTGTCGGGCAGCACGCCGATTCAACTGGTGATCGCGGGCAAGTCGCACCCGGCCGATGATCCCGGGAAGCAGATTCTGCAGCGGATCTGGAAGGTGACGCAGCAGGAGCCGTTCAAGGGGAAGGTGATCTTCCTCGAGGATTACGACATCAACCTGACGCGGCACCTTGTGCAGGGGGTGGATGTGTGGCTCAACAACCCGCGCAGGCCATTGGAGGCGTCGGGAACATCGGGCGAGAAGGTGGTGCTGAACGGGGCGCTCAATCTCTCGATTCTGGATGGGTGGTGGGCCGAGGCGTACGACGGGATGAACGGGTTTGCGATTGGGAACGGCCGGACGCATGTCGATGTCGGCGTGCAGGACGAACGGGATGCCAAGTCGCTGATGGATGTGCTCAAGAACGAAGTGATCCCGGTGTTTTACGATCGGGACCGGGACGGGCTGCCGCAGGAATGGATCAAGCGGGTCAAGCATGCGGTGCAGACGCTGGGCTGGCGGTTCAACGCCGACCGGATGGTGATGGACTATGTGCAGAGCGCGTATGTTCCGGCGGCGGGTGGCGTGAGCTGCGACATGCGGCACTCGTAGGGCTCCCGGCTGATGCCGGGAGCAGGTCAAAGGGAAAAGGGAATAAGGAAAAGGAGGGTTCCGGAGGGTTGTTCGGACCCCGAATTGTGAATTGAACGCTGTGCGCGGCCTGCCGGGATGACCGGTGGGCCGCGTTTTTTCTTTGGGGGGACTTTGGGGGGAGGATGGGGCTGGTGGTTGAGGGCGTGAGGTGGGGCTTCCTGTCGCTGGCGCGATCCGGGCACAAGGTGGCCGGACCACCCTGTTGATGGCGGCTGAAACTGGGGCGTGGGTGGGAGGGTAGACCGGTTGCGGCGTTGGATGAGTTGCGCGGTGAGCGGTTCGGACTGGTCAGAGAGCGGGGTGCGGGATGCGGCTTGGCAACGGGAGCGGGATGGCGCTGGTCTGGCTGCTGGTGGCGGGGGTAGGGTCGGGTTGTGGGATGATGGAGGGGCCGGCGAGCGAGGTGCGGGCGGCCGAGGCGAAGTCGGATGCGGCGGGGCAGAGTGGCGCGACCGCCGGGGAGGTCGACGCCCTGGCGCTGATCGAACCGAACTCGATGGTGGTGCTGCGGCTCAATGCGCCGAAGCGGCTGGTCGAGCATCCGCTGGTTCGCGATGTCGTGACCCTTCTGGAGCAGAGCGCGCTCGTCGAGCCGCTGCTGTCGGGGCTGAAGACGCCGCAGCTTGAGCAACTGAAGCAGTTCGTCGAGCTGTCGCTGAGCAAGCCGTGGGACCAGGCGCTGGAGGCGATCACGGCGGACAACTTGGTGCTGGCGCTGGGACGGCAGGTGGATGACGGGCCGTTGACGACGCTGATTCTGACGACCGATGGCGAGGGCACTGCGCGGGGGATCCGGGACGGGTTGGGAGCGGCGGCGATCTCGGGGACGCCGGATGTGGTGGCGGCCGACTATCGCGGGCTGTCGGCGTTTCGATTGAAGGATTCCCACGCGGCGTTTGTCGGTCGGCGGATGATTGTCTGCAGTCGGCGGTCGCTGCTGGAGGGGGTGCTGGATCGGCATCTGGATGCGTCGAACCGGTCGCGATGGACTGTTCCCGCGCAGTTGAAGTGGGGAGGCGAGGGGCCCCGGAAGCCGGTGTTTGAGGTGCTGTTTGCGCTGGACGAGGCGCGGAAGGAGACGGCGTTTGCGGAGGCCCTCAAGCTGCCGAGCGAGAATCTCCTGGGGATGGTGGTGGCGGCGGGGTATGTCGACCTGCTGTCACGAGCGCGGTATGTGACTGCGACACTCGACCTGGCCGAGACCGATCTGGCGTTCTCGGTGCGGATGGATGCGGGGCGAGAGGGAATGCGTCCGGCGTGCGTGTCGTTCTTCACACCGGGAGCGGCCGGGGGAGGCGACTCCGGGACGAGCCGCCCTGCCCCGCGGCGATGGGACGTGCCGGGGGCGCTGGTGTCGCTGGCGTGGCATCGCGATTTGTATCCGCTGTATGAGGCGGAGGCCGGGGTGCTGGCGGCGACTTCGATCGAGAAGGTGAAAAAGGATTCGGCGGAGCAGGCGAAGGGCGGGTTCATTGGGGCGATGCGGGTGCTGGAAACGACGGCGGGCGATCAGCGGATTGTGGTGACGGGACCGGTGGACTCAGGCTACAAGGCACAGCCTGCGAAGCGGTTGCCTGGGTTGGCGTACTCGATCTCGATTCGAGACGACGAGGGGTTTCGGAAGGATTGCTACCAGGTGCTCGTCAACCTGTTGAAGTCACCCATCGCAGGAGGTTTTGTCCGGGCGACCGAGGAGGAGCAGGCCGGGGCGAAGTTTCTCCGGCTGCGATTTCACGAGGCGGTGGCGGCGAAGCAATCGGGCCAGTTTGGACTGGCGCTGCAGAATTATGACCCGGCGATCGCAATCGTGGATGGGCAGTTTGTGGTGGCCTCGAACGCGAGTCTGATGCGCTCGCTGATTGATGCGGTCCGGGCAACGTCCACAACGCAGTCTGCGTCCGATGTGGCCAATGCCGGGGAGGATCGAGTGGACCTGGTGGGGGTGGCGGAGTTTCTCAAAACGTATCAGTCGGACGAGACGTTGAGGGACCTCGTGCTGAAGAATGGACTGACGTTGGACGAGGCGCGGGCCGAGGGGGAACGGCTGCTGTCGGTGTTGAAACGTGTGGGTCGGATCGACCGGGCGACGCATTTGAACGAAGATCGGTTCGAGATGATCCACCGCGTGGGCGGCGGATCGAAATTGGACCGGTCGGAGTGAGGGGGTGGCGCGAGGCGTCGCTCCCCTGCCCTGCCGGGAACAGGGTTTTTCTGCAGAGAGTGTTTCATGGCCGGTGCGCGACGGATCAGCGAGTGCAAAGAGTTTCGGGTGAACGGCGGCCGGACGGCGGCGGGGGAATTTGTGCGAGTGACGCATGTGCCCTCGAAGCGGTCGCGGCAGCAGGCGGTGGCGCGGGGGACGACGTCGCGGATTCTGGCGGACCTGTTGGCGCGGCAGATCGCGGAGGAACTGCGGGCGGAGGGCGTCGAGCTGAGCGCGGAACTGGCGGGGTTGGTATAGCGGGTCGCTTTTTTGGAACCACCAAGGCACGAAGGCACCAAGGTTTTTGACTTGAGGGTCGAGCTGGGGAGGCTCTTTGAACACGAAGACTCGAAGAGCACGAAGGAAAGGCAGGTCGAAGGGTCGAGCGGTTGGCGGCGCGGGTTGGACCATCGGGTGGTTTTTGCGGGGTGGTGGGGGCAGTTGTTGGTGGTTGGGTTTGGGGAGGGTTGGCGGCGGGACTTGGGGATTCTTCGGGCGCTGGTGCTCCCGGCTGTTGGGGACCTGGCAGGTGGCCTGACTTGTCTGTCTTTCCTTGGTGTCTTGGTGGTTCGATTAAAGTTCGGTCTGTGGCGGTTGTTGCACGGGGTGAGGTGGTGTGATGGCTGGCGCTGTGTCACGGACTGTCGCAGACGAAGTCTCCGAGAAGGTTGCTTTGGAGGGGGCGTGGGGGGGTGATCCCGCGGAGGCGTGGTCGGCTTATGAGCCGACGGCGGAGGCGCCCTGGAATCGGGAGCGGGTGGCGCATCTGTACCGGCGGGTGGCGTATGGGGCGAGCTGGTCGGAACTGGATGCGGGGCTGGCCCGATCGCCCCAGGAACTGGTGCGGGAGTTGGTGGAGGGCCGGGGGGATGTTGAGCGGTTCGAGCGGGAGATGGAGTCGCTGACGGCCTCGGTGCGGTCGGGGGATTCGATCGAAGCGGCCCAGGGTCTGTGGATTTATCGGATGCTGCACTCGCCGCATCCGCTGCGCGAGACGCTGACTCTGATCTGGCACAACCGGTTCGCCACGTCGGCAACGAAAGTGCGGTCGGTCGCGCTGATGCAGCGTCAGAACGAACTGCTGCGGGCGCAGGCCCTGGGCAAGTTCGATGAGCTGCTCTGGCTGATGACGATTGATGCGGCAATGCTCGTCTGGCTGGATGCGACGTCGAATCGCAAGGGGCATCCCAACGAGAATTACGCCCGCGAGTTGATGGAGCTGTTCAGCCTGGGGGTGGGCCAGTATTCGGAGCGGGACATCCAGGAGGCGGCGCGGGCGCTGACGGGCTGGACGGTCAAAGAGGGACGGTCCGAGTTTCGTCTGGCGGAATTCGATGCGGGCGTGAAGACGATTTTTGGTCAGACCGGAGCCTGGCAGGCACGGGATGTCGTGCGGTTGTGTGCCGCGCAACCGGCGTGTGCGTGGTCGGTCGTACGGAATCTCGTGGCGGAGTTCGTGGGGCCTGACTTTGTGGTGGGTGCGGCGGGAGAGCGGCTGCTGGCGCCGCTGGTGCAGGCGTTTCGCGACTCGGAGCTGGATGTGAAGGCGTGCGTCGCGCGGATTCTGGGCAGCCGGTTGTTCTTTTCGGAGGCCGCTCGCTGGACGATCGTGAAGTCGCCGGTGGCGCTCGTGGTGGGACTGGTGAAGAGCCTGGAGGGGCGGGTCGGACCGGAGAAGCTGGTGAAGGCGTGTGATGGCCTGGGGCAGTCGCTCTTGAAGCCACCGAGTGTCAAAGGCTGGGACGGCGGGGCTGAGTGGATCAACTCGACGACACTGCTGCGGCGGCAGAATCTGGCGTTCGAGGCGACGCGAGGGACGGGCGACGTGGTGCGGCTGGACCCGGCCCGACTGGCGGACAAGTACGATCTGGACGGGCACGACGCGATCGCGACGTTCTTTCTGCAACTGTTTCTCCAGCGGGACGATCCGGAGGTTCACGAGACGCTGGTGGCCGAGATGAACCGGGTCGCCCGCGATCCGGGACTGGTGTTGGCCGGAAAGCTGAGACGGGCCGCGGTGATGCGGACGGCGGCCCATCTAGCGATGACGCTGCCGGAGTTTCAGCTGAGATAGGGCGGTGTTTTTGAACCACCAAGGCACAAAGGCACCAAGGAGGAATGACCTAATGACTAATGTCTAATGACTTTTCGATGCGGTGGGAATTGTGGTGAGGAAGCTGGTGTCGAGGGGCATGCTTGCCCCGAAGCGGTGCAAGCATGGCACACGCTCACGCACTATTTGTGGTCAACAACTTATTGAAACCAACTCTTGGCGATTAACTCCTTATGTCGAATGGTTGCGGTTCGGGTATTTGCTTGGCTGGTGTTTCCTTTGTGTCTTGGTGCCTTGGTGGTGAAAAGCAACTGACGTAAGGGGGTCATGATGGCGGGATCGCGGCGGGCGTTTTTGCGGGGGATGGGCGGGGTTGCGTGCGGGCTGTCGGTGGGGATGCCGGTGGTTTGGGAGCGGGTGGCTCGGGCGGCACCGAATGCGGCGCGGCCGGGAGGGCGGCCGACGGTGCTGGTGGTCGTTCAGCTCAATGGTGGGAACGACGGGCTCAATACGGTGATTCCGGCGGGAGACCCGACCTATCGGGCGGCCCGGCCCCAGTTGGCATTGGCGAGATCGGCAGGGCTTTCGCTGACGGCAGACCTGATGTTTCATCCGGCGTGCCGGGGGCTGGCCGGATTACTAGAACGGCAGCAACTGGGAGTCGTGTTGGGGGTGGGGTATCCGCAGCCGAATCGGTCGCACTTTGTGTCGATGGATATCTGGAACAGCGCCTCGGTGGTGGAGGGAGAGTCGACGGGCTGGCTGGGGCGGGCAGTCGATGCGTGGAGTGCGAATGGTTCGGGAGAGGTCGGTTTGGGTGGATCGCTGCATGTCGGCGCGGGTGAGGCGCCCTTGGCGCTGGAATCTCCGCGGGGCAAGACGTTCTCACTGCAGCGGCTGGACGACTATCGCTTGAAGGTGGCGGAGGGGAAGGACGACCCGGCACGACGACTGGCGATTCAGGGGTTTGCCGCGCGGCGCGGAAGCGGGGGGTCGGCGATGCTCGAGCGGATTCGGCAGTCGGCGCGGGAGGCGTACGATTCGTCGGAGCGGATCGCACGGGTGGCGCGGGAGTCGAACCGGGCGGGGTATCCGGCGACGGAGCTGGGGCAGCGGCTCAAATTGATCGCACAGCTACTGGAGAGCGAGATTCCCGAGCGCGTCTACTACACGACGCAAGACGGGTACGACACGCATGCGTCGCAACTGCCGGCCCATGCGGGGCTGTTGACGGAGCTGTCGGACGCGCTGGCGGCGTTTCAGAAGGATCTGGAAGCGATGGGGCAGGCCGAGCGGGTGGTGACGCTGGTGTTCTCGGAATTTGGGCGGCGGGTCGCGGAGAATGCCTCGGCGGGGACGGACCATGGGGCGGCGTCGACGCTGTTTCTAGTGGGGTCGCCAGTCGTGGCTGGTCCCGTGGGGCGCTACCCGAGTCTGACCGATCTGGACGATGGCGACCTGAAACACACGGTCGACTTTCGGTCAGTCTACCAGGGGCTGCTCGCGGATTGGCTCGGCGTGGAGCCGCAGCGAGTTCTGGAGAGCGAGTTCGCCGCGCTACGGGTGGTGCGGGAGGGGTGAAGAGGGGTAGCGCTGTGTCAGGCTGATCGGGCCTGAGTCAATGCGGCGAATCTGTCGGACGGCGGCGTGAAACCCCGCTGTGAGATTGCGTAAGCCGCGCTGGTGGGCAAGATCGCGCTGCGACCCGCAAATCGCCTCTGGCACGAGACGCCGATCTTCCTGGTGCTGACTGCGTTCACCGAGCAATGCTCTCACCTGCTGTCGCGTCACGACGTGGAGACGGCGACTTTACATAGTGACTCAATAAACAAGCGACCGGACAGTATTTCCGGTACTATTCTTCTCGCAAACTTCTTGATAATCGCATCACGACACGCTTGACGATTTATATAGCTTGCGACGAGTATCCCCTGCGTGTGGTTCATCAAGTGTGATCGGCTACGAGCACAGGGGTTTGCGATGCGCTCTAGTTTCGGGTGGCTGGTGGCTTTGGGGATGCTGGCGTCGCCTGGGCCGTTGCATGCAGCCGAGGGTGTCCCAACGAAGCGGAATGTTGTTCCGCCAGCAGGGGCGGCACGACTCATCACGCTGTCGCAGAACTGGTCCGACAAAGAGTCGGAATGGTTCTACAACGTGGCGCAGGGGTCTCGGCTGATGCCGTACCTGTGGTTCGTGCATCTGGAGGAAGCCGAGGGGCAGGTTTTGTTCCGAAGTGACGCGAACATCGCGGCGCTGGGCTATATTCCCCGGAAGCCGTCCGTCGGGAATCCCGATGGCTTGCCGGTGGGGTTCATCAAAGATGCAGACTACGACGACAAGACGGCTGGACTAGGGATCACGTGCGCGGCCTGCCACACAGGTCTGATCACGCACAAGGGAACGGCGATTCTGGTGGATGGCGGCCCGACGCAGGGAGATTTTTCCGATTTGCTCGAGCGGTTGGTGGCCGCGCTCAAGAAGACGTTGGAAGACGGCGCGAAGTTCGACCGGTTTGCCGCGAAGGTGCTTCCCGCGGGTGCGGGAGAGAAGGGCAAGTCCGACTTGAAGACACGCCTGACGGCGGCGATTGTTGAGCGCGAAGAATACAACAAACGGAACCTTCCGAAATCTGGCGGGGTGCCATTTGGTCCGGGGCGAGTGGATGCGTTCGGGGCAATTTTTAACGAGGTTGCCAGCACGTTCCTGGAGATTCCGGAGAACGAAGGGACGGCCAATGCTCCGGTCAGCTACCCGTGTCTGTGGGACGCCCCGCAGCACGATGTCGTGCAGTGGACAGGGACGGCTCGGAACTGGGTCTCCAAGGAAGCCGAGGGGCTGTTTGGAACCGATCAGGTTGGAGCGTTGGGGCGAAACACCGGGGAGGTCCTGGGGGTGTTCGGACACGCGAAGGTGCCGGTGACTGAGGAAAAGCCGGGCCATTACCCCTCGACGGCGAATAAGGCGAACCTTCTGGCGATCGAAAAGTCGTTGACGACGCTGTGGTCTCCCAAGTGGCCTGAAGAGCTGTTCGGTCGACTGGATGAAGCCCGTCGTAAACGGGGCGAGTTGCAGTACTGCCATCACTGCAAGGAGTGTCATGCGGTCTTGAAGCGCGACGACGAGCAGCGGACCGTGACTGCGGTGATGCGGGATGTCGGCACCGACCGTCAACTCTGGGTGAACTCGGGGAGGTCTGGAAAGACGGGACGGCTTGAGGGCCGGATTGTGTCGGTGAGCGACCCGACCGTCGTGTTCGGGAAAGAGGCGAGCATTGGCTCGATTCTGACGCACGTGGTCCAGCGGGCGATGATGGTCGAGGCTTCCGGAGACCAGTTTGCACCGGCGGGGGAAGCGTTGGGGAAACTCGCACGGACGCCGGCGGGGCGGTCGCTGGACTACTCGCTGACCGCAGCGCTGCAGGTCAACGGAAAAGAGGTTCTGGTTCCGGTTGCGGGCCTGTTCCGTGACCGTGATGGGGTCGCTCAATTGAAAATCAGTTCGATGGACAAACTGGAGCACGTACTGGTCGAGAAAGGGGTCTCGAAGTCGTACTCGACGGGGTCTGTCGAATCGCGGCTGCAGAAGCTGAAAGCACAGTTGGGGAATAAGGTCGGGATCGCGGAGGACAGCGTCGAAGCTGCGGCGGCGAGCAGCGGGGTGGTATCGGCGTTGGCTCCGGCGGATGTCAAGTTGCCCTATAAGGCGCGTCCGCTAAACGGAGTTTGGGCGACGGCCCCGTACCTGCACAACGGATCTGTGCGGACGCTTGCTGATTTGCTGAAGCCTGTGGGTCTACGTCAAGAGTCGTTCCATGTGGGGGGGCTCGAGTTTGATCCGAACGAGGTGGGATTCAAGAACGATCCGAAGTCGCCGCAGTTCAATCCGAAGCCACCGCAGTTCAACACGCAATCTGTTGGAAATCTCAACATCGGCCATGAGTTTGGCACGACGCTGACCGCCGAGGAACGGCTGGACCTGTTGGAGTACCTCAAGTCGCTGTGAGTTCAGTCCGGGAGCAGGAGTTCTTACCTAAGGGGCCGCGTGATGCCGATTGTTGGAACGAAGTTTCCGTGGGGTCTGTTGCTGGTTGTCCTGATAGTGGTTCTGTCCGGGGCGGGCAAGTCACTGTGCGAAGGAGCGCCCCCGGCGGGTGCTGCTGGTGCGCTGCCCCCCCTGGAGCCTGCGGACATTTCCTGGCTATGGCCTGTTCCCGAAACGGTGGCCGACCTGGGTCGAATTCATACCATTGACAGTTTGGCAGCGAATGGCGGCCAGCCTGTGTGGTCGGACGCGAACTTTGCCGAGTTCATTCAAACGGCGAAGGCCTCTGCGAAGGTTGGTTCGAATGCGGCGGACATCCCGTCAGAGTTTGAGACCCGAGCGAACTGGCGGATTGTCTCCTTTCGCGTGGACCCGAGTGCGCCGGGAGGGCATGCGGATGTACGCGCGAAGCTGGGAGAAACGCCTCAGATCCGGTTGATTCTGCAACCCGTGACGACGAGCGGCCAGGAGGTGGTCGTTCACGATGTGGCGGCACACGTGGTGTTCAGCTTCCTGAAGGGGGGGCCGACTCCTGAGCCGGATCGGGACGCTTTCGGCAAAGTGATCGAGGATCTGCGTAAGTTGAAGCAACTTTGTGAGGAGGGCGGGGCTTCGACGAAGGGTCTTCCGTTGGGTATTCACCCAGGTTTGGCGAAGCCAGTTGCAGGTCTCGATGCGGCCGTGGCGAAGTTCCTGAAGACGCATCTGAGCGCCGACCGGTTGACTGCGTTGGCCATCATGGGAATTGACGGCCCGGAGCCGTGGATTTTTCTCGCGATGGCGAAGTTTCCTCCCGGTGCGACGAAGTTTGGTCCGGTCGCGTTCTTACCTGCTCAAATGCTGACAATGCGGACGAATCCGCCCTCGGTCGTTCCACAGCCGGTGGTCACAAACCGATTGCCCATCTCGGCACAGCGAGTTCAGTTGAGCATTCCGGACGTGGAACGTCGGGGCGTTGCCACTGCGATCCTGTTCAAGCCCGGGCTGGACCTGAACGCTGCGGCCGTTGTTGGTTCCGGTCCCGGTGGTCCGCTCACCGATCCGCAGTTAAAGGTGCGGGATATTGCCGATCTGATCGCCAACCCGGAGAAGGCGCACTTCTTCAATACGGATTGTGTCAGTTGCCACACGGAGACGCGGCGACGGATGCGGCTGGGGCTTGCCACGGGCCAATTTGCTTATCGCGTGAACGGTAAGGTACCGGAGGTGGCGCAGGCCGTGTTGCCGAAGGATGATTGGAACGTGCGCAACTTTGGTTGGTTCCCGCCGCATCCATTCCTCGGTGGTGGGCCTGCGGTTGCCACGGTCACGCAACGGACAGCGAACGAAACAGCCGAAGCTGCGAAGGCGCTGGCCGAGTTGTACCCCGGCCGCTAATTGGGAGTGTTGGTTACAGTGCGTTGACGGGTCGGCCGAGGCAGACCCGTCAACCGTGCTGGGCGGTTCTAACGAGCGGGACCGACTCTGAAGATGCGATTCCGTTGGCCGTGCTGGTGGGCGATCCCGAAGCTTGGTGGTGCGCGGTGCGGGTGAGCGGCAGTGGGCGGTGCCCACCCGAGTCCACTGATCGCGTTGCTAGCGGGCGCCGGGGCGGAGGAATTCCTGGTGGAGGTCGGAGAGGATGGATTGCTCGGCGGCGACGTCGCGGCCGGTGACGATCCAGCCTTCCGGGGAGCGTTGGCCGACGACGAGGCTGAGGTCGCGCTGGAGGGGATTGTTCTGCTGGAAGGTCGCGGCCCCTGCCCCGGGGACTCCCGAGTTGGGAACATCCTGCAGTTCCTTGTAGATCTCGACGCTGATCAGGTAGCCGCCGTCACCGGGGGTGAGGTGGATGAACCCGCGGCGGCGGATCGACTGGAGCGTGCTTTCGAGGCGGTTGTAGAAGCCGACGGTTTCGTGGTGCCAGGGCTCAAACAGGCTGGAGCCGACTTTGGGTTTGGTCTCGATGATGCCGTCGATCCGGTTTTCGCGGGCGATGTCGAAGTAGTTGTGAACGACATCGACGGTCCGTTCCCAGATCGCCTCTTCGTTGTTTCCGGCGATGAAGACGGGGTTTCCGGGGGGAGGCCCCTCGCCGAGCAGTCCGGCCGAGCCGCGTGCCTGCAGACCCACACACCCGGCAAGGGCGAGCAGACTGAGCAACAGGGCGAGGGAAAGGACGGGGCGCATGGCACGCGGATCGCGCGGGAGGACGGTTGGGACGGAGCGCACCGCCTGCGCGGTCCGTCCGAGGAGCGGGGGATACCGGAATCGGGGAAGTGCGGCAAGGTGAGTCTGGTCGCGTGAGGATTTGTTCACCACCAAGGCACGAAGCGGGCTACTCGCCCGCAAAGTCAAATGGCAAAAGTAAAAAGTCAAAAGTGGTCGATCGTGGAGAGTGGTCATTCCATGGGACACACCGCTTTGGCGTGGTTCTCTGAAGATTTGAGCCGAGCGAAACGTTGTCGTTTCTTCGTACGAAGAGACCAGGGAAAGTCAGATCAACCCCGGTAGGAACGACAGACCTAAGACATCAAGGCCAAACACCAATTGCTTGCCACAGCCCTGCGCCCGACCCTGTCGCCCGGGCCGAGTCTGCTGTTGTATCCCTTCCCTTGCCTTGTGTTGTCTTGCCTTGGTGTCTTTGTGCCTTGGTGGTGAAAGGAGATCCCCGGGCGCTAGTCGATTCACGGACCCCTGTGAGGGTCGGCTCGCCTGGCTGTCGGAATCGCGTGGCAGTCGGTCTTTCGAC
>JAIXZD010000404.1 GCA_027489895.1 Planctomycetaceae bacterium | reverse complement strand
CCTCGGCGGCGTCCTTGCCGTCCTTCTTGATGGCCCGTTCATGGAAGTACGACCGCATTACGCCTTTGTAGAGCGGCCCGGTGTGGCTGTGCGTCCCATGGATCATTACGCCTTCTAGGGGCAGGCCCGTCCGCGCGGCAATCTCCTTCCGCGCCTGAGACGAGACCCAGCGGTCGGGGCCGATGATGTCGCACATGACCCAGGCGAAGCCGGCGGTCCCCTGTCGGAACACCAGTGCCTTCGCATAGAGGGGATCGTGAACGCCCGTGTTGAACCGCTCGTTGAAATACCCGCTCATCCGGTAACCGGCTGGCGGCGTGATCTCGACGGTCCCCACGCCCACCTTGAGCTCTTGGGACTCTGGGGTGTCGGCTTGTGACACTCCCGCAAGCCCGAAAACCAGGGCGATCAATAGGGTGCGATGCATGGTGCTTTCTCCGCTGCGACTCGAAAAATCAGGCAGTCGTGTTCGTCACTCGTCAATATCCTACGGCAGTGCCGTCTTTGCGTGGGTCGGTTGCGCCGTGCAGCGTGCCATGGGCGTGGTCAATCAGGATTCCCTGGTAGCCGCCAAAGCTTCCGGTGGCCCGGATGACCTCGTGACCGCGCGATCGCAGCGCCTGGATCGTCTCCAGCGGAATGCCCGATTCGCAGGCCACCGTTCCGCCTCCGGCTGACATGGGCGATCCCGTTGGAGTTTGCGATCCGAAGTGCTGCACGCGGGCCGCGTCGCCTGCTGCCTGCGGATTCAAGCCAAAGTCGATCAGGTTGATCAGCACCTGAACCTGCCCCTGGGGCTGCATGTCGCCCCCCATCACGCCGAACGAGAAGAACGGCTTCCCCTCTTTCGTGACAAACCCCGGAATGATCGTGTGGAACGGGCGTTTTTTGGGTTCGAGTCGGTTCGGGTGTCCGTCCTCCAGCGAGAAGAGTGCGCCCCGGTTCTGCAGCGCGAAGCCGAGTTTCCCCGGCACGACCTGCGAGCCGAACCCGTGGAAAATGCTCTGGATGAACGAGACGCAGTTGCGGTCCTTGTCGACGACGGTGAGGTAGACGGTATCGCCGTGACCGGCCAGAGGGTCTCCATGGTCGACATTGACCAGCGCCTTCGCCGGATCAATCAGCTTGAGGCGGCTCGCGGCGTATGTTTTTGAGAGCAGTTCACGAATCGGCAATTGGCCAAATGCCGGGTCGGCGTAGAACCGGGCGCGGTCCGCGTAGGCGAGTTTCTTCGATTCGACGATCCGATGGATCAGATCGGGATGGCCCGGCCCCCACGCTTTCAGATCGAACGGCTCCAGCAGATTGAGCATCTGCAACACGGCCAGTCCCTGTCCGTTGGGGGGGAGTTGCCAGACGTCGTACCCGCGGTAGCTGGTCGAAACCGGCTCGACCCATTCCGACCGATGTTCGGCGAAGTCTTCCTTTGAAAAGTAACCGCCATTCGCCGCGCTGAACTGGACGATCTCGTCGGCGATGGTCCCGCGATAAAACGCCTCGCGTCCGGAGGTCGCCAATAGTTTGAGTGTCGCGGCATACTCGGGCAGGTGGACGATCTCGCCTTCTGCGGGGCCGCGCCCCTCGGGGAGGTAGCAGCGCATCGAATCGGGCCAGGGGGACAGGCCCCGCACCGAGCCGCGCCAGCCCGCCGCGATGATCTCGCTGACAGGAAACCCGTCCTCGGCTGCGACGATCGCCGGTGCGAGCAGTTCGGCCAGGGGCTTCGTCCCGAACCGGGCGAGCAGCTCGTGCCAGCCATCGACACAGCCCGGCACCGACCACGACAGCGGCCCTGTGAGAGGAATCTGTGATAGTCCCTTGTCTCGCAGGGCTCCGACATTCAGCTTGGCGGGGCTCCGTCCGCTTGCGTTGAGCCCGTACAGCTTCTGAGTGCGATTGTCCCAGTAGAGAACAAACAGGTCGCCGCCGATCCCGCAGCTCATCGGTTCCACGACGCTCAGCATTGCGTTGGTCGTGATGGCGGCATCAATCGCGTTCCCGCCGGCCTTCAGCACGTCCAGCCCGGCTTGCGCCGCTAGTGGCTGGCTCGTCGCCACCACGCCGTGCCGGGCGATCACCACCGATCGCGACTGCTGGCGAACCGCCGATGGGCGGTCGTACCCCGGAAACCCCTCCGGCAGTCTGGGCTCGGCAGCGATCGTCATGGCTTGGTTCCCCCAGAAAAACAGTCCCCACGCGACCAGCCGCACGGCCCAGTCGACGCCCGACCAGACCGGCCGTGCTTGAATCTTGGCTGCCATGGCGTTTCCCCCGTGGGTTGCTGTGTCCAACCGAACTTGAAGCCAGCAGTCTGCTTCGAATCGGACGGAAGATCAATCCATTGAATAAGTTACGTTTCCTTAAGTGGGTCAAGCCAGGCCGTGTTCGGGTGATGAAACGTCCCGATGAGACGATTGCAGACCACCTGCCGTTGGCGGGAGAACCCGTACAGACGGAAAAAATTGCCAAATCGATTCAATTGGGACAACAGGCGCGACCGATAACAAGTGATGACCGATGGAGCGGAGCGATTGCCCCGTCCGCGGGGCTAGTCAAAACGCGGTTCACCCCCCCTCGTTCGCAGGGCTCCCGCGTTGGTCATCCCGAGGAACTTGGAAGCCTGCCCAGGAGAGAGAATCATGCGGAAGTCGTGGTGGTGGATCGGAACGCCGATTATCGCGGGTGGACTCGGGCTGGCAGGCTGGCTGGCGACCGACCTCTTGGCCGAGGATGTTCCGCTGGAACTCGTCGCCGAGAAGGACACCTCGAAGCGAGGCGGCGTCTTCAAGTTCTCACGCAATGACAAAGCCGAAGCTGCGGCTGAGGAGCCTGCCGAAGGCGATCTCCCCGCTCCGTCGCGGTATACCCGAAATCGCCCCGCGAACGACAAGTCCGATGCGGGCAAGTCGGCAGCGGGTAAGAAGGTGGCCGGTAAGCCGGTCAAGAACTACTACGACGAACTGTTCGAAGAGCCGCAGGCCCGACCGGCCAAGGCCGCTGCCACGCCGGCCCGAGCGGTCGCGGCGAAGCCCGCGGCAACGCGTTCGGCTCGGCCTGCCCCGGTCATGGACGATGCCAGCCTGGGTGAGCCGGAAGTTCGACAGGTTCGTGCCGAAAAGCCGGCCCCGACGAAAACCCCGGCCCGAGTCGCTCGCGACGCGAGTGGCTCCCGGATGATCGACGAAGAGGTCGTCCCCGCCAAGCATGAAACCGCCCAGGGCGCGTCCGACCGTGAGATCGAGCTGGTCGAAGGCCGTGCTCGTCCGAAACTGACCCGTCAGATTCCGGAAGAGCCGGTCGACCCCAGCGACGATGGGTCGCGTGGCAACGCCGAGCCGCTGCCCGAACGGGTTCCGGTTCGGACGGTCGCCAAGCAGCCGGCTGCCCGGTCGGCCACGCCGCCCGCCACGCGGACGACGACGTCCAAGTCGCTGGCCGCGACGCCCCGTCCTGAAGCTCGCCGTGCATCCGAACCGGTCGCCGAACCGGCTCCCAAGCGGGAACCCGTGCGAACTGTCGCCGCCAAGCCGCTGCCCGTGGAAGCTCCGGTCGAGGCGCCTGTCGAAGAACCGGCCCTGCCGCAGCCCAAGGCTCCGGTCGCCCGGACGACCACCCGGCTGCCCGCTTCGCCTGTCGCGAAGCCAGTCCCGGCCCCGGTCGCTCCGCCGGAAGAACAGGTCGAACTGACCAGTGCCGCCGAAGCTCCCGCGCTGCCCGCTGCCCGTCCGGCTCCGGCCGCGGTGGCACCTGCGGTCGCTGAGTTTGACCACAGTGCTCCCTCGGGAACACCGGCGATTACTCTCCGCTGGGAAGCCCGCGGCGAAGTGAACGTCGGTCAGGAATGTGCCTGCGTGCTGATCGCCAAGAACACCAGCAAGGTGGCCGCCCGCGACGTCGTCGTCGAGGCGTTCTTCCCCCGCTCGGTGCGACTGATCGATGCCCAGCCCTTCCCCACCAACACCGAAGATCACCTGACCTGGAACTTCGAAAACATCGGCGCCGGTGAAGAGAAGGCGATCGAGATCAAGATGGTGCCCGCCAAGCGGGGCGAACTGGCCACGAGTGCCACCGTTCGGTTCACCGGGACGGCCGCCACGGTGCTGCGGGTTGAAGAGCCGCAGCTCAAGGTGGCCCTCAAGGGAACGCAGTCGGTTGAAATCGGCGAAGCGGCCACGCAGACGATCATCGTCAGCAACCCGGGAACCGGGGTTGCCCGCGACGTCTCGATTCATGCCACGATCCCCGATGGTCTCGAAACGAGCAACAAGGGCAAGCAGGTCGAACTGGCCATCGGTGCCCTTGCGGCTGGTGAAACCCGCGAGATCAAGCTGTCGCTCACCGCGGTGGGTGGTGGTGACCAGTTGCTGCTCGTCGAAGCCAAGGGCGAAGGCAACCTGATCAGCGAAACGGAAACCGCGATTCAGGTGACCGCGCCGAAGCTCGATGTGGCCGCCACCGGCCCCAGCCTTCGCTATGTCGGCCGGACCGCCCAGTACCACATCGTCGCCACCAACAAGGGGGCGGCGGCCACCAACAACGTCCGCGTTGTCCAGGTCATCCCCGCGAACTTCGAATTCGTGAAGTCCGACAAGGGCGGCGTCTACAACCAGGCGACCCGGACCGTCAGCTGGTTCGTCGGTCGGATCGAAGCGGGCGAATCGCAAAGCCTGACCTGCGAACTCAACGCGGCCTCGATTGGCGACGAGCCGATGAAAATCGAAGCGGCGGGCGAGAACGGAGCGCTGGCAACGGCGACGGTCGCCACCAAGGTTGACGGGACCGCGTCGCTGGTCGTCGAGATTCGTGACCTGGAAGACCCGGTCGAAGTGAAGGCCGAGACGACCTACGAAGTGACGATCCGCAACGACGGGACCAAGCCCGCCCAGACGGTCGCCCTCACCTGCGAACTGCCGGCCGGGATCGACCTGCTCAAGGTGGATGGCCCGACGTCCGCAACGGTGGACCGTGGCCTGCTGGTCTACAAGCCGATCACCTCGATCGCTCCGGGGGAATCCCAGACGTTCAAGGTGCGAGTGACCAGCAAGACGGCCGGGAACCTCCGCTTCCGGACGCGGGTCAGCTCGGCCTCGATCGCCGATCCGCTGATCGCCGAAGAGTTGACGAAGTTCTACGCCGACTGATTCGCTTAGGCCTACGCCCGACAGGACTCTCCTGTTGGGCCTGGGCCAGACAAACGCTGCTCTCTCCTCAGCACCCCGGTCGGGTTTCGCCAGAAACCTGCCCGGGGTGTTGTTCGTTTCACACCCCGTTCCCGGAACATTCCAGGCGAGCCGACCCTGTCAGGGGTCGGTGGGTTCGATCGGCGCGGGGTGCTCCACCGACCCCTCACAGGGTCGGCTCGCCTGAATTCGTCTTTGGTGCGGGTGAACGGTGTGTCACTTTCCGCGCTGGCTGGCGAGGTATTCGACGAGGTCGCGGAGCTCTTCCCGTGTCAGTTTCTTGACGAGGTCCGCCGGCATGCCCGACTTGCCACGAGCCTGTTCGACGATGTCGGCCTTGGCGATGTCGATCCGCTTGGCTTCGGGGGTCACGAGGCTGAGGTGGGTCGCCGTCTCCTGCTTGACGATCCCGCTGATGATCAGGCCCTCGCTCGTCTCGACGACCAGCGTCTCAAAGCCCTTGGCGATTTCGTGGTCGGGGTGGACGATCGCCGTCAGCAGATAGTCGCGGCCTTTCTCGCCGCCGATCTTCGAGAGATTCGGCCCCACCTCGCCGCCATGCCCGCCCGCGACGTGACACCGCGAGCAGGAGACTTCGCTCTTCTCGAAGAACAACCGGCGGCCGCGCTCGGCGTCGCCCCCGGCCAGTGTCTCGCGATAGCCGCGCAGCAGATCGTCCGCCGGTTCTTTCTCGAAATGGGACTTCACCGCCTGGGTGAGTGCGTCGCCGCCACGTGCCTGGGCCACTTCGAGTGCATCGAGCCGGGCTTCAATGGGCAGTTCGCCGCGTGAAAGCCGACCGAGTTGCTCCAGCAGCAGGGCATCGCCCTCGGCACTCGAAAGCAGCGGCAGGGCGCGAATCGCCGCCTGGATTTCCAGTGGCGTCCCCGTCGCCAGCGCCTGCGTGAGCGCGGGTAGCGCCTCGGCCGGGGTGGTCCGCGCCAAGGCGGTTCTCGCCGCAGCCCGCACCGCCGGCACGTCATCTTTCAGAGCCAGCTTGAGCACATCGGGAAGCTCGGGTGACTTGAGGACCCCCAGCGCTGCCATCGCTCCCGAGCGTTCGCTGTTCGACTTCTGCGTGTCGCTCACGATCGCGGCCAGGGCCGGGCCGACGTCTTCGAGGCCGAGCTGGACGCCCACTTCGAGCGTCACCTTGCGGACCTCTTCATCTCCCGCGAGCAAGGTTCCCAGTGATGTCCGCAGCGCCGCTTTCGCTTCGTCGCCCGAACGCTCCGCGAGCGGACGCCAGTCACCCAGAACGCGGTCGCGTCCCGAGGGCTTCGCCCATTGGCCCAAAGCCCGCACGGCTTCCAGGCGGGCGACGCGAGGCACGTCATTCCGAGCCGCGATTTGGGCCACGGCACTCGCGCGGTTCAACCGATAGTTTGCGTTGACGACGCGCCACCAGGTCGCTTCCGTCAGGTTGGAGCGAGAGGCCAGTGCCGCCAGCGGTTCGTAGGCCGCCAGGACGGGCAGATCATGAATCGCCAGGGCCGCTTCCTGCACGATCGAAAGATCGGCATCGCCCAGAAACTTGGCCAGTCCCGGCTCTTTCAGTCGACGCAGCGCCAGCACCGCGCCGCGTCGAACGGCGGGGGAAGCATGCCCGTGCAGTGCGACAATCGCCTTCACCGCCGCCGCACGGTCCGGCCCCGCCTGAGCGACGCGTGACAGTGCGACGGCCGCCGCGTTCCGCAGATAGGCGTCGCCATCGTTCACCGATTCCAGCACGGCAATCAGGTCGGGCAGCAGACTCGCATCGCCCACCCGGCCCAGCGCATTGAGCACCTCGAGCAGCACCTGCGGATCGGATTCAGTCAAACGTCCCCGCAGTGCTGAAGCCCCTTCCTTCCACGCGGTTTCACCGATCACCCGCGCCGTCTGAGCGCGTACGTGGGAATCGGTCGCCGCGAGCAGTGGCAGTATCGCGGAAAGCTCTTTCCCGCCCGATTTGCGGGCCAGTTGGCCCACACCCCAGACACCATGCAGTTTGGCCTGTGTGGTTGCTCCGGTCGTTGCCGCCGCGATCAGGGCCGCCTGGCCCTCGGCACCGCGCTCGGCCAGCGCCCATTGCGCTTCCAGCCGCACCCGAAAGTGAGGATGTGCCAGCAGCGTCACCAGTTCGTCGGTGGGCCGCTCCGTGAACCCGGCTGCGAACAGGGCCTTTAGGGCCGCTGCGTCGCTTGAGCCTTTGAACTCAGTGTCTTCGACCTTGTAAATCCGTCCCTTGCCCGGCCCGTTCCAGCCTTCGACCCAGTCGGTCAGATAGAGCGCGCCATCGGGGCCGAAATCGCAGTCGGTGGCCAGCACCGACCAGACGCTTTCCTGCGCATCGACCACTTCAAACGAGGCGCCCTTAGGTTTCAATGCGAACGTGCGAATGCCGCTGTTCGCATCCTGCCCCCGGAAGTCGCACAGGAAGAAGTGCTGCTGAAACCGTTCCGGCAACCCCACCCCCGGATAGTACGCCAGCCCCGACGGCCCGTTCGCGAGGTTTGTGATCGGCGGCACGATGTAGGCCGGTTGACCGTCGTTCCGAGGCTGCCAGAGCTTCTCGCGATTCCACGGCCCCCGATCACTCACGTACTGGTAGTACATCCGCCAGCCCGACTCGCCCCCGTCGACAATCTGCACCCAGCGGGCCTGGTCGCCGCCGTCGGAGTTGTTATCGCCCGTGAACAGGCGGCCGAACTCGTCAAACGCCAACTCCTGCGGATTGCGCAGCCCCAGGTGGACCACTTCGAGTCGGCTGCCATCCGGTTCGCACCGCAGCACGGCCCCCTGCTCCGGGTAGTCAAACGTCTGCCCCTCATGCGTCACATGGAAGCCGCGGTCGCCAATGCTGAAGTAGACGCGACCATCCGGCCCCATGGTGAGGCCATGCATGTCGTGACCCCGAAACGCGACCCGCACGCCATACCCCGATTGCAGCGAGACCTTGTCGTCGGCCACGCCGTCGCCGTTGGTGTCTCGCAGTTTCCAGAGATGCGGAATGTTCGTGTAGTAGACGTTCCCGCGATGCTCGAGCACCCCCGCGCCGGTTCCATCGACCACCTCGTTGTAGCCCGTCGAGAAGACTGTGTCCGCGTCCACCACGCCGTTGCCATCACGGTCTTCCAGCAAGCGAATCCGGTCCTGCTCTTTGGTGAAATCGACCAGTTTTTCCTTGAGGTGTTTCTGGTGATAGGCGAGCCGGTCGGCTACGGTCCGGGCCGCGAGGTCGTCATCCAGCCAGTACATCCGCTCGCGATTGTCGGTGACAGCGTTCCCCTGCCGGAACGTCTCGCAGACGTAGAACCGTCCCCGGCCATCGATCCAGAACGCGACCGGGTTCGCCAGGCGCGGTTCGGCGGCGACGAGCTTGGCGGCGGTCCCCTCGGGCACACGAATCCGTGCCAGGCCCCGCTCTCCTTCATCGGACGCGTCCGCAATCTTCGGGCGATACTCCTCGGCCCGAACGACGCCCTGTTCGGCGATTGTTCCCATCAACAGACCAGCGAAGACTCCACCGATCAGACACAGAATCCAACGAGCCATGGCGTACAAACAGTCTGCGGAAAGGGGGCTGCCTCCGGAATCGGCCTGCCCGGGTTGATTGATAAGGCGCGACCTCTGAGAAACGTCGCGGCAAACAGGACGCGAGCAAGTCTGCCCGAACCATGTATCATGTCGGCCACGTTTCACATCGACAAGCGGTCGCCACGCCTCGGCGTTCCCCGCTCACTCCGCAATCTGGTTCGACATGCGCTACAGCTTCATTCTGATGGACCGTCTCGCCACGATCGACGCTCCCGACGGTCTCAGACGCATCTTTCGCATGCTTCGCGACGCCGGCTACGCGGGCGTCGAGTTGAACCTGACCGAGCCGCTGGGGATCGACCCCGATCTGCTCGAACGCCTGTTGGAGGAAACAGGCCTCGTCGTCCCGTCCTTCCTCACGGGTGAGGCCTATCACGATGGGCTGTGCCTCAGCGCCGTCGATCCCGCCCGGCGGCAGGGAGCGACCGAGCGCCTCATCAGCTACCTGCCGACCGCCAAACGATTCGGTTCGATTCTCGTGGTCGGGCTGCTTCAGGGGACCCGCCGCGACGAGCCCGATGAGCGGGTCGCCCATGCCCGCATCGTCGAATCTCTGCGGCCGGTCGCACGGGCCGCAGAAGCCGCGGGGGTTGAGTTGGTGATCGAGCCGGTCAATCACCTGCAGGTCGGGTTCCATAACTCGGTTGCGGAGGTGATGGGGTTGATCGACGAGATCGGTTCGCCCGCGATCCGCCCGATGGTTGACTCGATCCACATGAATATCGAAGAGGCCTCGCTCACCCGGCCGATTCTCGACCTGGGCTCGCGGCTGCGACATGTCCACCTCTGCGAGAACCACGGCGGTCAGTTCGGCACCGGACTGATCGACTTCGCAACCATTTTGCAGGCTCTTCGCACCATTCAATACGACGGCTTCGCGTCGGTGAAGGTCTACCGAAAGCTCTCCCTCGACGTGGCGGCGAAGACCAGCCTCGCCCATCTGCAGGCGCTGTCCCAATGACGACTCCATCCCACGACGAATCCACGTTCCACAACCAGACCGTCGTCGTGACCGGCGGGGGGCGCGGCATTGGCCACGCTGCAGCGCTGGCGTTCGCCAAGCGCGGTGCCCGGCTGGCCGTGCTCGATATCGACGTGGCGATCGCCGAAGAAACAGCGCAGACGATCATCGCAGCGGGAGGCGAGGCCCGCGCCTGGCGGTGCGATGTGTCACGAGATGCGGAGGTTCAGGCCGTTGTGGGAGAGATTATCGCCGAGTTCGGGGCGATCGACGTGTTGTTCAACAACGCGGGGATCAACCGCCGGATTCCCCTGGCCGACTGGACGGAAGCCGACTGGAACGCGGTGATTGGCGTCAACCTCGTCGGCACGTTCTGCATGGCCCGCGTCGTGGGACTGCACATGGTCTCCCGCCGTCGGGGCAGCATCGTCAACATGTCGGCCCTGGGGGGTGGACTGATTGGCCTGGGTCGTGGGACCGAGATCTATACCGCGACCAAAGGCGCGGTTGCCGGGATGACGCGTGACCTTGCCGCTGAGTTCGCTCCGCAGGGCGTTCGCGTCAACAGCGTCGCACCGGGTTGGATCGAGACCGACATGAACGCGCCGCTGCTTGCCAACCCGGACATGGCGAATAAGGTGCCGCAGCGGGTGCCGCTGGGCCGGTGGGGTACCGTGGATGATGTCGTTGGGCCGGTGCTGTTTCTTGCTTCCGATGCCGCCCGCTACATCACCGGGCATCTTTTGCCCATCGACGGCGGTGCCGCGGCGATCATCCGCCTCACCTGACGCTGGAACGTTCCCTGATGCCGGTCACTAGGTGACGCGTTCAGCGCCATCGCTGTGCTGAAACCGGTGACAACGGGGTTGATTCGGTGTGCCATGCTTGCACCGCTTCGGGGCAAGCATGTGATCTCCCCTCGACCAACTTCGTCGCGGAGTTCACCGTGTGTTCATCATGAGTTCGCGGTTTTGGTGAAGGCGTAGTCGTTTCCCGGTTGGCATGCTTGCCCCGAAGCGGTGCAAGCATGGCACGGTCGTTTGAGCCATGCGCCGCTTGCCCTGGTGGCGCGGGCCGGCCCGATTTGCTGTCGCACCATAGGCAGGTTAGCCTCAGTTCACGCGTCCGGGGCATATTCCCTCGGTCGCGTTCGTCTGCTCGTTCTCTCCCAAGGAGTTCCCATGCGCTCAAGCGCTGCCTGGCTTGTCTGTGTTGTCGCGCTCTCCTCATCGGTAGCGGCTCAGGAAGCGTCCTACGTCAACCCGCTGCCGGCCGAACCACCTTGCTACCGCGTGCGGTATGAAGCGTCGTCCCAGCCGGGCGAGCTGGTCTACCCGGTCAGTTTCACGGTGTGGATTCCACCCAGCGTAAAAACGCTACGGGGGGTGATCGTCCATCAGCATGGCTGCGGCGAAGGCTCGTGCAAGTCGGGCCAGACCGGTGCGTTCGACCTGCAT
Organism: Planctomycetaceae bacterium; assembly: GCA_027489895.1. Lineage (GTDB taxonomy): Bacteria > Planctomycetota > Planctomycetia > Planctomycetales > Planctomycetaceae > JAIXZD01. Next base: position 1,267 of record JAIXZD010000404.1, on the reverse strand, counting down.
TGGCAGGCCCTGGCCAAGAAGCACGACTGTGCCTTGCTCGGCCCATCGTATGAGCAGCCGGAGAAGGCGAACTGTCAGTTGTGGTGCGATCCGCGGAATGGTTCGGACGTCGCCTTCCAGAAGTCGCTGGCCGACCTGGGGGCGAAGTCGGGGCATCCCGAACTGGCCACCGTCCCCTGGGCGATCTGGGGCCATAGCGGGGGCGGACACTGGGCCGGTGGCATGGCGCTGCTGCACCCCGACCGCGTCGCCGCCGCCTGGCTGCGCTCGGGCGTGCCGCCCCTCACTGCGGTCGAGGGCAAGCCAACCCCCTACGCCATCACCGAGGCCGCCTGCCGTGTCCCGCTGATGTGCAACCTCGGCACCAAAGAGGGCGTCACCGATAAAGAAGGCCGGTTCGCCGGCGTCTGGCCTGGCGTCGAGGTCTACTTTAAGGCGATGCGGGCCAAAGGCGCGCTCCTGGGTCTCTCTGTTGATCCGCTCTCCAGCCACGATTGCGGTAACCAGCGGTATCTCGCCATCCCCTGGTTCGATGCCTGCCTCGCGGCGCGTCTCCCCGCCCGGCCCGGTGAGCCGCTCAAGCCGATGTCCAACGACGACGGCTGGCTCGCCCCGCACGGCGTGGGGGAATCGCAAATCGTCGCCCCGCTCCCCGCCTCAAAATTCACGGGGGATGTACTGACTTCGGTCTGGCTGCCGAGCGAGGCCGTCGCCACCGCCTGGACGCAGTACACAAAAGACTCGCTGGTGACCGACACCACGCCGCCGCCCGCGACAACCAACCTGAAGGTCGACAACAACGTCCTCACGTGGATGGCGGAAGCCGATCTCGAAAGTGGGCTGGCCGGGTTCATGATCGAGCGTGACGGCCAAGTCCTCGCCAACGTCCCCGAGCAGCCCCGCAATCCGTTCGGTCGGCCGCTGTTCCAAAACCTCTCCTATAGCGACACGCCGACACAGCCTCTCGCCCAGATGACCTTCACCGACACGACTGCAACCCCCGGAAAAACGCACCAGTACCGAGTTATCGCGATCAACACCGTGGGACTCAAATCGAACTGAGCGGCAACCGCCTGCCCGTGTCACTGCGTGCCACCTTGCCCGTGCCAAACACTCAATGCCGTTTCCGATACACGGTGCAGTGGCTCCGCGAGTTCGCGAAGCCGCACGTCAGCACTCGCTCGTTGTGCGGGTTTGGAACTGCGCGAAAACCTGGAATTCGTGACTTGTTCGCGACCGGGAACAGACTGGACCGAGGGTCGTCATG
>JAIXZD010000266.1 GCA_027489895.1 Planctomycetaceae bacterium | reverse complement strand
TGTTCCCGCATCACGTTGAGCAGAAACCGCTGCCAGGTGCGGTCGACCAGTTTGGGGAAATTGCACTTGAGGACGATCGTCGGCGGCGAGGAAGCGACCTGCGTGCCGTAGTAGACCTTGGGCTGCTTTTGGGCCCGCATGGGCGGCCGATTCGCGAGCACCGCGGCCCGGATCACCGCGTTGATCTTCGACGTCGAGACTCGCAACGCCGACTGCTTCGCGACCGCCTGTGTCAGGTTGATCAACTGCTTGATGTTGACGCTTTCCTTCGCGGTGATGAACGCGACCGGCGTGTACCGCATCAGCGGGAACGTTTCGACCAGGTACTTGCCCCAGGCCTCCGACGACATCTTCGCCTGCTTGCCGAGGTCCCACTTGTTCACCACGAACACGCAGGGTTTGTACTCCTCGCTGATGTAATGGACGAGTTGCTTGTCGACCATCGAGAGCTCTTCGGCCGCGTCGAAGAACATCAGCACGACATCGGCCCGGCGGATGCTTCGCTTGGCGCGGAACATTCCGTACACCTCGATATCGTTCGCAAGGCTCTTCCGCTTGCGGACGCCCGGTGTGTCGATGGCGATGAACGCCTTGCCATCGAGCTCAAACCGGACGTCGACACTGTCGCGCGTTGTCCCGGCGATCTCGCTGACGATCATCCGCTCGGTCCGCGCCAGCGAATTGATGAACGTGCTCTTGCCGACATTTCTGCGGCCGACGATCGCCAGCTTCAGCTCGGGTTCGGCTGCCTGACGCTCGCCATCTTCCTGCTCGGTGGCATCGGCCAGGGGGAGCAGGTCGAGAATCTTGTACTTGAGTTCGTCGCGCCCGCGATTTCCCGTGACGCTCGTGCAGAGATACGGCGCGTTGAGCAGCCGCAGAAAGCGCGTCGCCTCGCTGTCGAGCTTGGGCGAATCGCACTTGTTGACGACGAGCAGAATTCGCTTGTTCGATTTCCGCAGCCTGCGGGCGACCTCCTGGTCGAGCGGCATGATCCCGGCATCGCCATCGACCACAAACAGGATCAACTCGGCCTGTTCGATCCCAATGTCGATCTGCCGTTCGATATCGGTGCTGAGGTCGTCCGAATCGACGATCCCGATGCCGCCGGTATCGACCAGTTCGTAGTACCGGCCTTCCTGATGCATGAGGTAGGTGACGCGGTCACGGGTCACCCCGGCGGTTGGCTCCACCACCGAGATTCGTTTATTGGAAATCCAGTTGAGAAGCGAGCTCTTACCCACATTGGGGCGGCCCACAATGGCGACCTTCGGCACCGACATATCGACCTGCTACCTTCGCTGCGGCGACGCGGCCTAAAATGCTCATAACCCGGAATCATCAGATTCCCCAAGCTTCCGAAGAAGCGGGTCCGTCGCGCGAATCAAGCAGTGTGGCCGGTCGGACGACGTTTCGCCAGACCGTAACCGGGGTTTGTCGGTCCCTCAGGGAAATTGGCGGGTGGGGTGGGGGCGTAAAGCTCCGGGCGCAAACGCTTCCGGCTCCCCCAAAAAAGTGTCACTGCAGCGGGTTCAGGCAGGGCGACCGCCTGCCGCGGCACCGGGCGGACCAGCGGGGCGCTGGGGGCGAACCGGGGCCGGGCAGCAATCGACGGGACAGACATCGTGATTGGCGGGAAACCGGCCGATCGCTGGTTTTTCCGCCGCGGAGGTGACCCGTTCCACGATCAGATCGGCCACCATCCGGACGAAGGCCGGGTGCAACCCGACGGTTCCCGCTCGCGCCATCGACATCCCCAAGGTTTTACAGTCTTCAGCGGCGACCTCATCGAGGTCGTACATGATTTCCATGTGGTCCGACAGGAACCCGATGGGCGCGATTACCGTCGCCCGCACGCCCTGGGCATGCAGCGAGCGGAGGTGGTCGCTGATGTCTGGTTCCAACCAGGGGTCTTCCGGCCGACCGCTTCGGCTCTGGTAGACCAGTTTGTACTGCGCTGCGGGGACTCCCACCGCTTCGGCGACCAGTCGGCAGCTTTCTTCCAACTGCTCGACGTATCGCGACGTGCGGGCCATCGACATGGGGATACTGTGCGCGGTGAAGGCGATGTGAGCCCCTGCCCGCTGCTCTTCAGGCAGCTTGGCGAGCGCCTCCCGGACCCGATCGACGTTCGCTTCAATGAACAGCGGATGATTGAAGAAGACCCGGATCTTCTCGATCTTCGGCGCGTCGGGACCGGCGGCATCGCAGGCGGCGTAACAGTTCTCGCGATACTGTCGGCAGCCCGAGTAACAGGAGAACGCTGAGGTGACGAACGTGGCGGTCCGTCGGTGACCGGCGTCGCGCATCGCACGCACGGTGTCGGTCAGCAGCGGGTCCCAATTGCGGTTCCCCCAATAGAGCGGCAGTGTGCAGCCAGCGGCCGTCAGCAGCGGCTGGACTGCGGCAATCAGATCGCGGCAGTGCTGATTGATCGGGCTGATGCCGCCAAAGTGGTAGTAGTGCTCCGCGACTTCGAGCAGTCGCTCGCGGGGGACTGGCTTGCCCCGCAGCACATTCTCCAGGAACGGAATGACATGGTCCGGATGCTCGGGGCCGCCGAACGAGACGATCAGAATCGAGTCGTAGGGAGCCTGCTCGGTGGCAGTCGTCGCAGGGGATTCGGTAGCGGAAGAGAGTGGCGATTCCATGACGATGACGAGTTCCCGGGGTTCAACACGCAGACAATCGGTGGATTCAGATCAGTGTACGGTCGACTGCTGAGACTGCCGACCATGAGTGTGACTGGGCCTGCGTTGTTCGCAAGCAGTCCAGACCAATCGGAACCGAAACGCTGCGTTAGATTGTAACGCAGCGTCCAGAACGGAGCCCTGGGCCGGGCCGGGTTGAGGCCGCGGAAACGGGCGTTCGTTCCCGGCGGTGCGATGAACAGAGCAGCGCGAGTCTTGGGAACGCTCACGCGTTCCGCTACATCAGGCGCGCTCGTCGGCCTGTTCGGCTTAGGACAGCAGCTCGGGAATGGCGACCGCGTCGTCTTCCACGAGGTACTGCGGCCGACCGTTGAGATCGGTGATCGTGGTCTGCTGCGTGTCGATCCCCAGATGGCGGAAGAGCGTCGCGTAGACTTCGCCAAACGTCACCGGGCGCGCGATCGCTTCTCCAGCGATCCGGTCGGTTGCTCCGATCACTTGCCCGTGCGTCATCGCACCCCCCGCGAGCAACGCACAATTCACCTGGGGCCAGTGGTCACGCCCGACTTGCGCGCTGATTTTCGGTGTGCGGCCGAACTCGCCCCACACAACGACCGCGCAATCGTCCGCGAGACCGCGGTCGTGCAGGTCGTCGACCAGCGCGCTGACGCATTTGTCGAAGATCGGGAAATCTTCCTTTTCGCGGTTGAAGATCGTGTCGTACGAGCCGCCGTGCCAGTCCCATTTGCTGTAGTTCAAGGTGACGACGCGCACCCCCGCTTCGATCAGTCTCCGGGCCACGAGGAGGCTTTGCGGAACCCGCGGCGCGCCGTTCCCATCAATGAAGACCGTCGCGTCACCCGTGCCATAACGGGCGACAGTGCGAGGGTCTTCCTTGCTGAGGTCGAGTGCTTCCGCCAGCCGGGATGAGGTGAGTAGCCCGAGCGCCTGTTCGGTGAAGGCGTCCATGCCCGCCATCATGCTGGATGTATCGACGTCGCGCCGCAGCCGGTCGAAACTCTTTTGCAGGAGCGAGCGATCGGCGAGCCGGTCGAGCGTCACGCCGTTGAGCACCATGTCGGCCCGGGTGGGACCCAGCGGCCGAAATGCGGAGTGGGTCGCCCCGAGAAACCCTGGCCCAGGCTCGTTGTACGGGCCGTGGGTGCAGGTATGGCACAAGCTGACAAATGGCGGCGACGCCGGCTCGGCCGGTCCCTGCACCTTCGCCACCATCGAACCAAACTGGGGCCAGCCGCCTGCCGGTTTCAGCTTGCGGGGATCATGGCCATTAAACACTTGAATCGCGTCGTGACCGGCCTGATTTCCCACCAGCGACCGAATCACCGTCAGCTTGTCGGCCCGCTGCGCCAGTTGCGGGAACGCCTCGCAAATCTCTATCCCCGGCACGTTGGTGGCAATCGGCCGCCACGGCCCGGCAATCTCTTTGGGGGCATTGGGTTTGAGGTCGAACATGTCCTGATGGGGAGGCCCTCCCACCAGGTAAATCATGATGACCGACTTCGGCTTCCGTCCGGTCGGGTTGGTCTGCTCGGCCCGCAGAATCGAAGGCAGCGACCAGCCCCCGCCAGTCCCGAGCGCCGCGAGTGTCCCGATCCTCAGGAAATCGCGTCGCGCGAGGCCATCGCAAAATGCTCCGCCCGATTCGCGCCGCCCCAGGAGATTCAACATGCCGCCCGCTCCCTGCCGTGGTTTGGATTGGGTTCCGATCGATCGCTTAGACCGCGCCCACACCATCGCAAAACCTCTCCACTGACCGTAGCATAACAGGATGTTTATGTGAATGGGGAAGTGGCAAGCTGGGGCCAGGAATGTCAAAGGAACAGAATTCGTCGGGAACTGGACCGGTTCGCGTCGGGGTGATTGGGCTGGGGCGTTTCGGAACGCTGCATGCCCTCACAGCCGCTTCGCTGGCCGAGGCGGAACTGGTCGGCGTCGTCGCCCGGCGGCAGACCAGTCTCGACGCGTTTCACACCAAGCGGCCCGAGGTTCCGGGATGGACGGATCTCGACCGCGCTATCGGCGAGTCAGGAGCCGAGGCCTGGATTGTCGCCTGCTCGAATGCCGACCACGTCCCGGTGACCGAAGCGCTGCTTGCCGCGGGGAAGACCGTCCTGCTCGAAAAGCCCGTGGCGACCAGTTGTGTCGAGGCCGAGCGACTCGCTCCTCTGGTGCGAGGCGATTCGTCGAACCTGATGGTCGGACACATCCTGCTGTTCAACAGCGAATTCCGCGAGTTGCGTGTCGAAGCCGCGCAGCGCGGCCCGCTCGCCTACATCGACTGTGCCCGCCACCGCCCGGCGAGCATCGTCCGCGATTTCCCCGGCGAGAATCCCCTGCATGCCACCATGGTGCACGATCTGTACTGTCTGCAGGTCCTGATGAATCGCGTCGACCCCGTCGCATTCAGCGCCCGATATCATGTCACGCAAGAGGGGGCCATCGACCTCGCCCTGGCGCAGTTGCAGTGGAGTTCCGGTACGCTCGCGAACTGCGTCGCCTCGTACACCACGCCCTCGGGGATGGCCCCCCGCGGGTTCGATCGGATGGAGCTGTTTGGGGAGGGCTGGTCCGCGCGGATCTCGCCGAATCCCCGTTCGATTGAACTTTGGGATGACCGTGCCCACTGGCCGCTGGCGCTTGAAATTCGCGCCGGAGACGCCCATCCCACGGGGATGATGGCTGAGGAACAACGCACATTTTATCGAGTCGTCCGGGGGACCCAGCCCGTCCCTGTCGGAGCCACCTTCCACGATGCACTTCAAGTCCAGCGGTGGCTCGACCGGCTCGAGGCCGCGGCCCTGCTCAATCGGATGTAAGCCGTGGACGATTCCAAGAGAACGCGGAAAAACGGGGGTGGCCCGACCACCTTGTGGTCGGGTCGCGCAGCGACAGGAAGCCCCACCATCCGCAAACAACCACCAAGACCTCGCCCCTTTGCAGCGTAGTCGCCCCCCGACGACCGGGTTGCGAGCAACAGTCGGTGACGGAGTTGCGTGCCATGCTTGCACCGGCTTTGCGGGGCACGCCTGCGAGCGGCATTCGCTCTCGACGTCGTCGAATACCAACAGATACGCGTTCTGCGTTTGTTCCGCGCCGCCCTACAGTTGGCATGCTTGCCCCGAAACGGTGCAAGCATGACACACGTTTTCAGTCGAATGCGTCACGTGTTCTCTCGAACGAATCGAAAGCGACATCCCCCCCGATTGGACTCGTTCGGGCCTGTCGACTCGCTACAATTCCGCAGGCGACGGACCATGTTGGTTTCGTGACGAATCAGCGGTTTCGCCGTCCAGAGCGATTGTCTGGCGTCTGGCCTCCCGGGCCTTGTTCGCCTCTCTCGCGACACCTGATTTCACCTGTTTGGCGAGTGACTTACGTGCAGCGGGCCTCCTGCTCGTGGCACGTGTTGGCTCTCGACCCGGATCACTGACAATGCAAGTCCTTCTGGCGAACCCTCGCGGTTTCTGTGCCGGCGTCAACATGGCCATCGAGTGTCTCGAAGAGGCGATTCGCCTCTGCGGTCCCGACATCTACGTCTACCACGAAATCGTCCACAACAAATACGTGGTCGACCGGTTCACCAAACTCGGTGTGCAGTTCGTCAACCACCTGCACGAAGTGCCGCACGGTGCCTACCTGCTGTATAGCGCTCATGGAGTCTCGCCGCAGATTCGCGACGAGTCCCGTCGGCGCAACCTGCGGACGATTGATGCGACCTGCCCCCTCGTCACGAAGGTGCATCTCGAGGCGATCAAGTTCACGAATGAAGGGTACCGCCTGATTCTCATCGGCCATGAAGGACACGATGAAGTGATCGGCACCATGGGCGAAGCGCCGCAGAACATCTCCCTGGTGGAAACGCCCGAAGATGTCGATGCGCTGCCGTTCGGCCCCGACGACAAGCTCGCGTTTCTTACCCAGACAACGCTTAGCGTCTCCGAGGCGAATCGCGTCATCGAACGACTTCGCGAGCGGTTCCCGCAAATCAAATGCCCCCCCAAAGAAGACATCTGCTACGCCACGACCAATCGCCAGGAAGCGGTGACGGCTCTCGCGCCTCGGGCGGATGTCGTCCTCGTGCTGGGCAGTCAGAACAGTTCCAACAGCCAGCGGCTGAAGGAACTGGCGGTCGAAGTGGGCAAACCCGCCTATCTGATCGATGGCGCCCACGAGTTGCGGGATGAGTGGTTTGCCGGGGCCAAGACCGTGCTGGTCACCGCTGGGGCGAGCGCACCGGAAGTCGTGGTGGAAGAAGTGCTCGATCAGTTGGTCGCCCGGTTTGGAGCCACGGTCTCCACGGAGACGATTCGGCAGGAGCATGTTCATTTCCCGCTCCCCAAGGAGCTGCGCGCCTTGCAGGCGACGGCGGCCAAGTAAGCCGCGCCGTGATGAGCCGGTTGAGGGAAGTCGTGTTGAACCTCCAACGCGCACAGGCTTCGGCCAGGGTTCCACACAAGGGGGCTCGGAATGACGCAGGTTGAGCTGCAGGAGCATGTGCGGGGCGTTGTGCTGCCCGTCTATGCCCAGCCGGGGGCGAAGCGTTCCGGCGTGACGGGCGTCCATCTGCAGCAGTTGCGGATCGCCGTCTCCGCCGCACCTGAACAGGGCAAAGCGAATCGAGCGCTCATCGAATTGATCGCCCAGACGCTGGGACTGCATCGCCGCGAAGTGATCCAGCTTTCCGGAGAAACACATCGCGAAAAGCGGTTCCTGCTGGAGGGGCAGACGCGACCAGAAATTGCCCAACGGCTGGAAGCCCTGGGCTGGTGACGTCCGGGGCGTCGTGTTGTGCAGTCTGGTCCAGCACGCGACAAGTTCAACGACTGTAATGTGCCATGCTTGCACCGTTTCGGGGCAAGCATGCCAACCGCCAAACGACTTGCCCCCCGCTCAACGTGTTTTGATGGCAGGGCGTCGCAGGGGAACTCTCACGAGTTCCGCTACAAGGCAGGCGGCACCGCGTTAGTTCACGGCCTTGAGCCGGATGGGGAGTTGGTCGATCTTGGCCGCCAGGATGAAGTCGTTTTCCGACAAGCCCCCGATGGCGTGCGTGTACAGTTCGAGAGTGACCTGGCGATAGCCTGTCAGATGAATATCCGGGTGGTGCTGCTCGGCTTCCGCCAGCGCGGCCACCGCATTGACGAACTCCAGCGCCGCCTTGAAGTGCTTGGCCGTCCACTCCCGGCGAATCTTCAGGACGCCTTCGGTCGTGATGGTCCAGGCCGGAGTTTGCTTCCCCAGGGCCTGCGACTCGGCCAGCGTCAGGCTCGGCACGCCCCCTTCACAGGGCACGCACTTCTTGCCGACCAGGTCTTGTGTGTGCAGTCCACAGGCGTTGGCATCGGTAGACATGGAATGGTCCAGGGTTAGCGGAAATCAACGTGGGAAACGGAACGGCTTTTGTCCCAAAGCGACTGGACGGTCGATCGATCCATCTCAGGAAAAAACAGGTCAGGCTCGCCTGACACCGTCACTTTTGACTTTTTCCTTTTGACTTTTGCCTTGCTCCGTCCGGCCTGACACCACCTCCCACCAAGCGATGGACGGAGCCATTACGTGGGCGATTTCAGTCCCTTGAACAGTTTGCGGTCGAGCCTGGGGTTGAACTGCGTCCAGTTCGACTGCGGATTCGGGTCGTCCATGATGTCGCGATTGAACTCGTGAATCTTGGCGTCGAGGTTGTCGAGGTGGTGCAGCGCGATCGCCTCGGGCGTCATCGGCAGTTTCGGGCTGCCGTATTCGTACTGCCCATGATGGCTGACGATCATATGCTTGAGCCGCAGGATCAGCTCGCGCGACACCGGCCGGCCGAGGATCGCTTCCGCAGCGGCGAGCTTCTCGTTGAGCATTTCGACCGCGATCGTGATATGCCCGATGAGCTGGCCTTCGTCGGTGTACGGGGCACCGGCCTCTTCGGCCAGTTCTCGGGTCTTGCCCAGGTCGTGCAGGAAGATGCCGCAGCAGAGCGTGTCGCGATCAACCGCGGGATACAGGTCGACAATCCGCAACGCCGCCTCGAGCATGTTGACGACATGCTCGAGCAGCCCCCCGCGATAGGCATGATGGGCTTTCGTTCCGGCCGGGACTTTGCAGAACATGGCCATCAGGGCATCGTCAGCCAGGAACGCCGCCATGAGGGCGCGGGCATCGGCATTGGCAAGCCCTTCGAGAATCTCGGTCAACCGGCGGCGGAGCTTCTCGCCATCAATCCCCGAACTGCGGACGAAGTCGTCGACGTTGACGCTTTCAACAGGCAGCGGAGTGATATGCGTGATGATCATCTGCAGACCACCCAGGTAGGTCTGCACCTTGCCGCGGATGCGCACATAGTCGCCCGGCTTGACGTGCCCGGTCGATTCCTCAGTCACATTCCACATCCGGCCCTGAATCGCGCCGGTTTTGTCGCGCAGCTCGACCAGCAGATAGAGCGCGGCGTTGCGATTGGCTCGCAACTGTTTGTCGGTCAACAGAAAGATGTCTTCCAGCGCTTCGCCGTCGACCAGTTGATTGATGAATCGTTTCGCCATGTCCTGCTTTCGCTTGCGGCCAGCCACGCGGATTCGTCCGCTCGCGAAACGCCTCCCCTTCGCGAATCCGCAGTGTAAGGCCGATGGCACGGATCGACCAGCAGATGCCGTGATCGCTTAGGACATTGGGGACATTCGCCCACCTCAGGACCACCGTCATGATCCGGGGAGCAGGAAGCGTGAGCGCCCGGAGGCTCTTCGCCCGAGACTGCACATGCGAGCTCGAGTGAGGTCACTCCCCATGCCGGATCCAGACGTTTGGGCTCGTTCACCACCAAGACACCAAGGGCACGAAGGAAAGGCAGGTCGAAGGGCCGGTGCTGTCGGCCATGCCGT
>JAIXZD010000473.1 GCA_027489895.1 Planctomycetaceae bacterium | reverse complement strand
TACCGCGGCAAGCGGCTGGTCAACTGGGATACGTACCTGCAGACGGCCGTGGCCGATGACGAGGTGTCGCCAGAAACGGTGAAGGGCCACTTCTGGACATTCACCTACCCAGTGGTCGGGCAGGACCGCACGATCGCGTTCTCGACAACGCGGCCGGAAACGATGCTGGGCGATACCGCTGTCGCCGTGCATCCGGAGGACGAGCGCTATGCCGATCTCGTCGGGAAACTCGTGCGGATTCCCGTGAATGGTCGCGAGATTCCGATCATTGCCGATGGTCAACTGGTCGATCGGAACCTGGGGACGGGTGTGGTCAAGGTGACCCCCGCGCATGACCCGAACGACTATCTGTGCGGCATTCGCAACAAGCTGCCGATGATCAACATCCTCAACCCGGATGGCACGATCAACGAGCAGGGCGGCAAGTTCGCGGGGATCGAGCGCTACAAGGTCCGCGACATGATCGTCGCGGAAATGACGGCGGCGGGGCATTTCGTGTCGGTCGAGGATCGCGACATCGAACTGAAGCACAGTGACCGCAGCAAGACGCCGGTCGAGCCGTACCTCTCCGAACAGTGGTTCGTGAAGATGGAAGAGCTGGCCGAGAACGCGATGCAGGCGGTGCGGGATGGGCGCGTCAAGTTCTTCCCGGGGCGGTACACGAAGACGTACCTCGACTGGCTGGGTGAGAAGCGGGACTGGTGCATCAGCCGGCAGTTGTGGTGGGGCCATCAGATTCCGGTCTGGTCGATGCAGGGGCGGGATGGCGCGCATATCGGGGCGATGCATGAGCGGTTTCAGTTCATCATGTCGCGGCGGCCCGAACTGTGGGGCGCGGTGCAGTGGCGGGACGGTCGCAATGGCGAGTTCGGCAGCGAAGAGGCGCAGAAGAATCGCATGCTGATCTGCCTGGATTCGACGGCCGATGTGGTTGCCCCGGAACTGGAACAGATGGGGTTCGTGCGCGACGAGGCGGTGCTCGATACCTGGTTCAGCTCGGCCCTGTGGCCGCATGCGACGCTGGGGTGGCCGGATACGACGCAGAATCCGCCGCTGCGGGAAGGGTTCACGCAGCCGCCGTCCAACGGTGAGAACGGTGTGCTGAAGACGTTCTATCCGGGCAGCGTGCTGATCACGAGCCGCGACATCATCACGCTGTGGGTGGCGCGGATGGTGATTACCGGCCTCTACAACATGGGCGAGGTGCCGTTCGCGCACGTCCATGTTCATCCCAAAATTCTCGATGGCTTCGGCCAGACGATGTCGAAGTCGAAGGGGAACGGTGTCGACCCGGTCGACCTGTTCGACAAGTACGGCGTCGACGCAGTGCGGTTCACGATCGCTTCGCTCGCCGGTGAGAACCAGGACGTGAAGCTCCCCGTGGGGTATGAATGCCCCGCCTGTGGCGAGGTGATCCCGCAGACGCTCGACCAGCAGACACAACTGCGAAACGGCGCCAAGAAGCTGTCTCTAAAGTGCCCCAAGTGCAAAGCGGCTTCGCAGTACCTCACGCAGGACACGGCCGGTGAGGAAGGCGTTCCCCTTGCGCGTGTGGTGAGCGAGCGGTTCGATTACGGCCGAAACTTCTGCAACAAGCTCTGGAACGCGACGCGGTTCACGCTGATGAACCTCGAAGGCTACACGAGCGCCCCGGTGAAGCCGGAAGAGCTGCGGCTGGAAGACCGCTGGATCCTCTCGCGACTGGCGACGACAGCGAACACCGTGACGGGCTATCTCAACAACTACGAGTTCGACTCGGCCACCCGCGCCCTGCGCGAGTTCACGTGGAACGAGTTCTGCGACTGGTACCTCGAAATGATCAAGCCCCGGCTGCGCGACGAGACGGCGCGGCCGGTTGCCCAGCGATTGGTGGCGACGGTGCTCGATGGGCTGCTGCGGCTGCTGTCGCCGTTCACGCCGTTCGTGTGTGAAGAGCTGTGGGAACGGCTGGGCGAGATCGCTCCCGAGCGGGGGCTGCCCGAACCAGTGGCCGCGTCGAAACTGTGCATGCTGGCCCCTTGGCCCGAAGTGCCGCAAAGCTGGCGCGACCCGGGGTTGGAGCAGCGGTTTCAGCGGCTGCAGGAGACGATTGTGGCCGTGCGGAATGTCCGCGCGGTCTACGGGATCGACAGCAAGATCGAGCTGTCGCTCTACATCCGCTGTCAACCCGAGGTGGCGGGCGACTTGCAGACGGTCGCGGCCCAGTTCGAGAATCTGTCGCGGGCGGTGCTCAAGGCGGCCGGGCTGGATGTGGAACGCCCGGCCGGTTCGGCCAGCTTTACGCTGGTCGATGCGGACGCGTTCATTCCGCTGAAGGGGATTGTCGATCGCGAGGCCGAGCTGAAGCGTCAGCACAAAGAGGCGGAGAAGCTGAAGGGGTTTATCACGGGGCACTCGAAGAAACTGGCGAACGAGAGCTTCGTGGCGAAAGCTCCGCCCGAGGTGGTGGCCGAGGTGCGGGCGACGCTGGCGGGGTTGGAAGGCCAGCTCGCGAGCGTGCAGGAGATCATCCAGCAGTTGAGCGAGGATTGAGGGCGCGAGTGCGAACTCTCACGAGTTCCGCTACGGCCGATTCCGGTTACGTCTGTTCCGTCCAAGGTGTCTGACTGTTGCCCAGCGAACTGCCCTCTCCGGCCGACCTGGAGTCGCTGCTGCTGGCCACCATGCGGGCGACGGGGAAGCCGCGCGGGTTGACGTGGGAGTGCGTGGAGGTGGTCGTCCGTGATGGACGTCCCGATGTGCTGTTCGCGACCGAGCAGGCGACCGGAGCGGCGATCGCGCTGTTGCTCGTGACGGTGCGATTCGCGGCGATTCCAGGCGGCGAGATGGAGGATGTCGCCGCCGTCCCGGATATCCGCACGGGGACCGCGGTGTTGCGACACACGGAGGGGCAATGGCAACCCACCGGCCGGATCTTGTTCAACCTGCTGCCTGGGGATGCGATTAGCCATCTCAACGATCTCGTCGTTCAGATATGCGAGAAATCATGTCTCGAATAGAGCTTTGGAGGCCCTCCTAGCGATTCTCCGGGATTCGGATCGCGAAACAAGATGAAACGTCAGGTTAAAGTCGCCGGAAACAGTCGAATCTGGCCCATCACAAATTTCTGAAAGTTGTCTTCATGAATCATTAAACAGTTTACCTTCTGAGCAAGCTCAATTGCGGACGGTGTAAATCTGCTATTCGTGATTACAGCACACATGGCGCACTGGTAAAATGCCATCCCGGCAAACGCCTCTTGTACTGCAGAGTTGCCAACGCTGTTGTGGTATCCCTTGACCTGTACGGCTAGACGCAAGGAGCCATCGGCAACAATTAAGTCTACTCCTTGGTCTCCGGTCACTTGGGTGTCGGTTACAGAGTACCCTAACTCTTTGAAGACGAGTATGAGGTACTGTTCAAATTCAACACTTCGCATTGCCTTCCAGTTCATTTCGTACAAAGTTCTCCGCCGTTCCTCAGTTCGGCGCCTTGAGTTTAAGGCTTCGAGGGCTTTTGCTTCTTCTCGTTTCCTTTGTGAAACGATCGCTCGTAGTTGTCGAAGCCGTGCGCTTAGGCTTTCGGCTTCGTCGGAGAGTCGCGAGTATCGTTCGGCAATTGGTCGTTCACGTTCTCGCAGGTCCTTAATTCGCTGAGAGGCGTTTTGTTCAAGAGTTGTGTGTTCTATGCGCTTCCTCTCGGCCTCTTCAACGGTCAATCCGATGTATCTAGACTTTAGAGATGCGAACGATCCGGTTGCCACCAAACAGGCGATGGCTGCGCTCCAAGGTGCCGAGTCTATAAACAGGTCAGAGACGATGAAGAGGGCGGTGCCGACAGTTGGGGGTACTGCAAGGACGATTCCAAGTCGCCAAACATTGTTTTCTTCTGCCCATCTTCGGGAGTTTCGTACGGTCTCAAATCGAAGTGCTTTATAGTGCGACTGCGAAGCTTTCGTCTGTTCTGCCCATATATCGGATCTCACGAGAGAAAGCTCTCTGGATTCCTCTGCAAGCCTTGCCGCAACTTCATTCAGGTGGCGCTGCAGCTCTGGGATGATCGATTCGTCAAAACTTTCAATTGGTGTCACAGGTTGATGCGTTGACTGATTTGGAGAGCGGTGTGGCTCGTCCGGACTGGCAAGTCCCATCCCTCGAATCCTTCAGTGTGAGAGCGCTGAATACATAAAGAAAAGTGTATCGGGGCAGCCTTGATTCGGTTAAAAGGTTGCGGTTCCGTTCGATAAAAATGACGAGGGGTCTTTAAAATAGAAAACGATTTGGTTGGGTGCTTGGGTGTGTATCGTGGTTCACCTTGTGTGTGGTGTTCCCACAGTGATTCATGTTGCTTAATGTGAAACAGGGTTTACTGTGAGTCTGTTGGTGCGCTTTTAACCGGCAAGTGTCCACGGCTGAAGAAGTTATTCTGTCTTTGGGTAAACGTTATTTCAATGGCTAAGTGGTAGTGCCTAACTGGTTTGGTTTCGATCCGGTAAGGGTAAATGGTGTGTGGCGACGCCAGCATCAAGTTTAACTCAACTCAACCCCTCGATTACCCGGCCTTCGGTGAGGGGTTGTTTCATTTGCTGGAACTGGTCGTCGTAGGTGAGGTGCGGGTTGACGCCCAGGTGGGTGAGGATTGTGGCCGAGAGGTCGGCGGGGGTGACGGGGGAGTCGGCGACGTAGCCCCCGGTGGACGTGGTCGCACCGTAGACCTGGCCGCCCCGGACGCCGCCGCCGGCGAGCAGGACGGTGAACGCATGCGGCCAGTGATCGCGGCCGGTTTTCTCGGTCATGCCGTTCTGGGTGACGACCCCGATTTTCGGAGTGCGGCCGAACTCCCCGGTGACGACCACAAGCGTCGACTCAAGCAGCCCGCGCTGCGACAGGTCGGCAAGGAACGCGGAGAATGCCTGGTCAAACGGCGGGGCGAGATTCTGCTTGAGCTTCGGGAAGTTGAGGTGATGCGTGTCCCAATGCGGTGAGACTTTGTCCGCCCCGCTGCCGTCGTCCCAGTTGACGGTGACGAGCGAGACCCCGGCTTCGACCAGCCTCCGGGCAGCGACCAGGCTCTGTCCAAACTTGGTCCGCCCGTAGCGATCGCGAAGCGCGACTGGCTCGGCGTCGAGTCGAAAGGCTTCGGCTGCCCGGCCCGCCTCGACCATTCCGAACGCCTGCTCGTACTGCCTTGTGAGCAGGTCAGAGGCCCGGCTGGCGAACTGGTCTCGTTGGGCACCGGCGAGTCGCTCGCGCAATGTGCGACGGGCGGTGAGACGCGTGCCGGAGAATTCGTCTTGGGCGAGGGCTAGTCCGCCGACGCCGAAGCCAGGTGTGGTCGGGTCACCTTGCACGAGGAAGGGGTTGAACTGTTCGCCCATGCGGCCGCCGGTCTGGCCGGCAATCCGTTTGTCCTGCCCGACGAACTGGGAGTACCAGGGGAGCACGACGGAGTGGGGCAGGCCGGGACGTGGGACGCCGTAGCGCTGGACGAGGGAGGCGATGGAGGGCCAGTCTTGCGGCGTGGCCTGATCGGTGACGGGGGGCCCGAAGTAGCGGCGACCGGAGTACATCTCGCTGCAGGCCGGTCCGTGGACGGGCATGCGATGGGTCATCGAGCGGACGAGACAGAGCTTGTCGGTCTCGCGGGCGAGTTGAGGGAGATGCTCGCACAGGTCCAGGCCGGGAGTGGCCGTGGC
>JAIXZD010000555.1 GCA_027489895.1 Planctomycetaceae bacterium | reverse complement strand
TCAAGATACTCAATTCCGATGCCGACCGCGTTCAGCGCCAGTCGGGTTGTTTCGGCACCGCGCCCGCCCAGAACAAACAGAACCAGCCGGGACCGGTCGAACGACCACTCGCTGTCGAGCAGTTCCAGGTCCAGCTTCCAGTCACGAATCCGGTCGGACCAGCGACGGAACTCGTCGCGCGCCGAGCGGGTCAGTTCGGCCAGGGTGACCCGGTCCTCGGGAGTCAATGGGCGGACCATTGTGAAGGAGAGTGCGTCTTCCCCTTCGGCCTCACGGGCGTGACGCGGGGCGAGCTGCTCGAGCACCGTCGCAGGGAACAGCCCCCGCGGTGTCTCGATGAGTAGTTCGTCACCCCGAGCTGGAACGCTCAACTCAGTGCCCGACACCGCAAGCAGCACTGCACAGCGGACGACCTCGGGCACGGCTCCATAGCGCACGAGCAGTTGCCGGGCAGACGCCTTGGCGGGCTCGGTGAGTGACGAAGCCGTTGTGAAGGCCTCGTCCGAGGATTCGACGGGCGGAGCGAGCGTGGTCATGGGAACCGACAGGCTGGGGGATGCTGGCAATGGCCGGTGAGCCGGGGTATCGTCAAAGGAGCTTCCAGTGTAGCCAAAAAGTGTCGTCAAGGGGGCTGGTCTGAGGAGTAAACCGCCCACAACGTGTAGGGGCTGACGAGTGAATGGTGGGCCACGGCGATGGGTCGTGGTCCTGCTCGAACTCCAATGTCTGAACCATCCCCGCGACCGGCCAGTCGAGGACTGGTCCCCTGCCCGCCCGATCCCGCCCGCGCCCTCTTCAGCGCATCGTCCCACCTCTCCCACCGAATGAGGAATTCCACCGATGAGCAGTCCCGCGAACGCCGAATCTTCCGGGCGATTGACCGGCACCCAATGGCTCATTTGTACGATCGCCGCGCTGGGGTTCGCGTTCGATATCTACGAACTGCTGGTGATGCCGCTCATCGCCCGACCCGCGCTGGCTGAGCTGCTCAAGGTCGACCCTGATACCGACACCGGGTTTCAGGCGATTCTCGCCTGGAACGCCTACATCATGTGGGGCAGCGCCCTGTGTGGTGGGGTGTTCGGACTGCTGGGGGGCTACCTGACCGACCTGTTCGGCCGCCGCCGCATTCTCACCTGGTCGATTCTGCTGTACGCCTTTTCCGCACTCGCGGCCGGGTTCTCGACCTCGCCCCAGATGCTGCTGGTCTTTCGCTGCCTGACGTTTATTGGCGTCTGTGTCGAATTCGTCGCCGCGGTCGCGTGGCTGGCGGAACTGTTCCCTGACCCCAAACGCCGCGAAGCCGTGCTCGGGTACACGCAGGCGTTCTCTTCGATCGGTGGCCTGCTGGTCACGTTCGCTTATGGGCTGGCCAATTCGTACGGCCAGTACCTGCCCGCGATTTACGACGACCATGCCCCCTGGCGCTACACGCTGATTTCTGGCGTGCTGCCCGCCCTGCCCCTCATCCTCATTCGACCGTTCCTGCCGGAATCGCCGGTCTGGGCGAAGAAGCGGGCGGAAGGGACGCTCATCCGACCGAGCGTCGCCGCGCTGTTCGGCCCGAAGTTTTCGCGGACGACGATCGTCACCACCCTGCTGTTTGCCTGCAGTTATGGTGCGGCCTTTGGGGCGATTCAGTTCGCTCCGCAGATCGTCCCGGGTCTCAACAAGGCCTGGGCACCGCTTCCCAAGTTGCGGAAGGATCTCGACGCCGCCGTGAAGGTCGACCCCAAATCCGAGCAGGTGAAAGAACTGAAAACGAAGATCAAGGCGCTCGACAAAGACCAGCAGTCGGCCGTGAAGGACGTGCAGTTGTGGCAGGAGTTCGGGGGCCTGATCGGCCGGTTCGCCCTGGCGTGGTTGGCGATTCGCATCGTCAGCCGGGGCTGGCTGCTGCGGCTGTTCCAGATCCCGGGGCTGATCATTATCCCCCTGGTGTTCCTCTTCCCCGCAGCCGGAAAAGCGCCCGAAGCGCTCGCCTCAATGTTTGGCGGCAACCTCGGGCTGCTTAAGGTGGGGATGTTTGTGACGGGGTTCCTCACGGTCGCCCAGTTCAGCTTCTGGGGGAACTATCTGCCCCGGATGTACCCGGTCCACCTGCGCGGCACGGGCGAGAGCTTTGCCGCGAACGTGGGCGGCCGGATGATCGGCACCTCGGCCAACGCCCTCACCGGCCTGTTCCTGGGACCGCTGTTCCTCGCCAGCATGCAGGGGCTGACCCGTCCGGGCAGTCTGGCGTATGCAGCCGCGGCCACGGCTGCGATCGTCTACGGCATCGGACTCGTCGCCAGCTTCTGGCTGCCCGAACCCACGAACGAGCACGAAGGACATTAAGCTCTGTCTGGATTGGGTAGGGTGGGCACTGCCCACCAGCGCTCACCCTTACGGCCCACCAGACCGCTTTTGGATTGCTCACCAACGCAAACAAGGGCCTGGCCTCGTCGTCGACGGAAGCAGGAAGAAAGAGTGTTCAGAGGTTGGAGGTTGGTTACCAGTGGTGGGCAGTGCCCACCCTACCTTGACGCGCTCTCATGACCGACATCGCCCTGCTCACCGATTCCCGTTACACGGCGGAAATCGCCGCGCCCGACGACTGGTATCTGGGCAATATCCTGCGGGATGACGGGCTGCTGCGGGCGGAACTGGCCAGCCGGGGCCTCTCCAGTGTGCGCGTCGACTGGGCCGATCCGACGGTCGACTGGTCGGCCTTTCGCGCGGCCGTCTTCCGGACGACGTGGGACTACTACGATCGGGCCGAGGAGTTTGCCGCGTTTGTCGAACGCCTTCAGGCGCAGACTTACCTCATCAACGATTTCTCGACGATTGTCTGGAATCTCGACAAGCACTACCTGGGCGACCTCGAGCGACAGGGTCTGCCGATCGTCCCGACCCGGTACATCGAACAGGACAACCACGAGCCCCTGCCTGCACTGCTCGCAGCCACCGGCTGGGACGAAGCGATCATCAAGCCCTGCATTTCGGGCGGCGCGCGGCATACGCATCGCGTCAATCGCCAGACCGCGGCGGCGATCGACCAGCTGCTGGCGCCGGTCCGGGCTGCCGAGGCCTTCCTGCTGCAGCCGTTTCAGGAATCGATTGCCACGATGGGCGAAGACTCGCTCATGCTGTTCGGCGGTCGCTACTCGCACGCCGTCCGCAAGATCGCCAAAGCGGGCGACTTCCGCGTGC
>JAIXZD010000133.1 GCA_027489895.1 Planctomycetaceae bacterium | reverse complement strand
TGTTCGCGGGCGTGCGGGGCGATCTGCGAGAACAGCGTGCTGATTTTGACCGAGATCACTTCCACTTCGGGAAGCTGCAGGGCCGCGAGATACTTGTCGAGTCGGTGTGCGGCCTCCATTTCTCCCAGCAGCGAGTCGCCCAGGAAGTTGACGTTCATCCGCAGCCCTTCGGACCGCCGCTCGCGGAGGTGCCGGGCGAGGTGCTCTGGTTCGGCGGGGAGCACGACATTGGCGGTTTCCTGCCGCATCTGCTCCTTAACGAGCGGAACTGAGATACTTGGGAGCCAGCCCCCAAACGTGCGGAAGCCAGTCAGCAGGGCCTGATCGAGGGGACTGAAGAAGCGGGGGATGCCCTGAACATCGAGCAGATGCACCAGATGCTCGGCCGTGCGTGCGGGTCGACGACTGCGAAACGCCTCGTCCGTGAGCTGCACGATCGTGGCTTTGTCAGACGCCGTGCGGACCATCCGGTCGAGTTCGGCCTGCTGCCGTTTTTCGGACGGGGTTTGCAGTTCGGATGCGCGGTGCAACAAGGCCGCAGCGAGAGCCACCGCCGCATCGGCAAAACGGGTGTCGAATCCAGGAGTGAGCATGCCATCCTCCGCGAGATGCTCGATGCCAGACCGCAGTCCAAGTCTCCCTTGGGGCAGGCTCTTGCAGCCACGTCATCGCCGTCAGTTCATTCTACGCGAGCGCTCGTGGCAGCGGGCCTGATCTTCGCCCAGACGAACAAACCGGCCAACAGCAGTCCGCCAGCCAGCGAAACCCAGCGAACAGCTCCCGTCGGAAAAATGATCGCAGACTGCACGAACATGAAGGCGAGCCAGCTCTGCGCAAAAATCGCCCAGCCGGAAGATCGACCGACGGTTGACCAGAGCAGGCCCGCGTCCATCAGCCAGATCGCGAGCGTGGCAAAGTTGAACCAGATGCCCAGGCCCGAGTTCCAACCCGTCTGGCGAAGAGTTTCCGCTCGCGTATGCTCGACCGCTGCGGCATGACTCCAGCCATGCGCGACGCCATACGCCACAAGAACATGCACCACAAGCAGCACGGCGCCAGCGGTCCACCAGAGACGTGGCGGCCCGTTCCAGTCGCCGGTTCGCAATCGCAGACCGAGCGCGATCACATAACAGAGGCAGACGATGTCGGCGGAAACTCGGACCAGGTCAATCGTCATGTACTCCACGGAATGGATCTGCCCAACATCCTGCCAATTTGCCAATCCCCAGGGAGCCGGAAGCGTTAGCGCCCGGAGGATTCACGATCTCCGACGACAATCCCAACCCCAAACAGTCAACAACGGCACGCTGTGGTAGGCAACTGTCATCCAGACGTTCAGGGTTCGACTCAATCACCTGCCCCCGAACCCGCGTCTCCCTTCCTGCGAAACGGGTAGAACCAGACTCCGAAGGGAAGGTAGCGAACGAGGACCGGCCGTTCGAATCGTTCGGCCTGATCCAAAACCCAGACCTGCTGACCAGCCAATGCATCCGGCCCAACACCGGATTGAGCAGCGTCACCCGGACGAGCGGGGCGACAATCGACCAGCCAGGCCCGCCCGACGAGTAAACCCCGAACATAAGCTGTAGCGGGAAGATTCAGCCGATGGCGAGCCATTTGCGCGGATGGGTGATCCGAGAACTGCTTGGCACTATAGAGGTAGATTTCTCCGCGGATGTGGGTGGGCTGCGAGCGGACCTCCAGCGTCTTTTCCTGCCGCAGAATCAGCTCGACCCAGGGCTGGCGGATGCCCAGCGCGGGAATGTCGGGATTGAGGGGGAACGTGGGAAGGGACATTTCGGTGGTGGATGGAGGCCGATTCAGTTGAAAGCGCCTGGTTCGACTCGCGAGGTGACGCAAGAAACATCGCAAGTGGTGTAGAATTATGCCGGATAGAAAAACTGTCTCTGCGAAAAGGTCTCTGCGATGGGTGGTCTGGTCTGGATTGTGTTGCTCGGGCTTTTGGCGGGTGCGATCGCGAAGATGATCATGCCCGGCCAGATCAACTCGGGTTGGATTCCGACACTGATTTTGGGAGTGGTCGGCTCAATTGTGGGCGGCTTCCTGGGGCAGGTGCTCGGGTTTGGCGATGTGACCGGGTTCAATGTCCGTAGTCTTGCGCTCTCTGTCGGCGGCGCCTGCCTGATCATCTACGTCTACCCGATGCTGATGCGCATGCGGTAGCTGGCGGGACAATCTGCCGAAGTGGCGAGGACGTAGCGGTCAACAGCCAGTCAGGACAACGGCGTCCCTCGCTGACGCGTTGGATCGCACATTCGGTCCCGCTCTCGTAGTGGATCGCGTGAAGGTTCCCCTAGCCGTCGCCCGCGCTTCGGCAGGTCAACAGAAAATCTCCGGGGCGAATCGGGCCTAAAGACCCGAGGCGGGCTTCTTCGTGCCAGGCTTTTTCTCGGCTCCAGCGCCTGCAGCGGGAGTGTCGACCGGCTCTTCGGGCTTGCTGCGTTTCGAAGCGAGCACACAGCGAAAACCGACGAACTCGGGCCGTTCGGTCTGGGGGACCCCTTCCCGCGCGGAGACTCGCCAAAGCGGGTCGCCACCCTTTGCGACCCGTTCATTGGAGCCGGTGTTCTTGGCACCCACCGGGTTCTTGACCACCGTGGCACCGGACTTCAACCGAGCGGAGTAATGGTCGGCCGCGTACCAGTCGACGCA
>JAIXZD010000065.1 GCA_027489895.1 Planctomycetaceae bacterium | reverse complement strand
GCCTTCTTCTTGCCTTTGGTCCCCTCGGCCTTGGGCTGAGCGGCTGCCTTCGCCTTGGGCTTGTCCTTCACCTTCTTCTGCTTCGGTAGTTTCGCGGCCTCTGCAGCGGCGGCCAGACGCTCGGCCTTGTGACGCTCGAGTTCGGCGTTCTGGACTTCGATCGAGGTCAACTTTCGCAGGCGGGCAGCGATCTGCTTGACCTTCGCGGAAGCGGAACGCCACTTCGGACTGCGCGAAAACTGGGCGTCGGCGACTTTGGCCGCTTTCAGTTGTTCGGACTGTGCAGCCAGGTCGTCTTTGGCCTGTTGAAGCTGACGTTCGGTGATTTGGCGGCTGATCCCCATGCTTTATTCTCGGTCGATACGCGGTCTTTGGATTCTGCCGACGGGCGCGGCCTGTCTACGCCAGTCCGCCGGATTTCGGCGAAACCTCCATTGTGTGGGAAGTCGCGGACGCTTGCAACCTCAAGCGCTCCCGTCGGACACCAGAATTCCGATCGACACAACGACTTTGCGCGTGCCAAGGGGGATCGATGCCGGGCGATCTCCGTCCCGTCGCAACGAAAATCGCGTGGCTACAGCCCGCTTGAGAGCGACCACAGGAGCAGAAACACGCCGCCCATGAACAGGAAAATCGTCGATGCCAGCCGAAATGCGCGGCGGACGATCCTTTCAGGCGACTCGAATCGACTGGCGCTATAGACGAGACTCACCACAATGACCAGTGGCGGCAGGAACCACAGCCTGGGGATCGGAGCGACCTGAGCCAGCAGGCCCTGCGCCAAAAGATTGGGCAGGAGCGAAAGTCCGAAACAGCACGCGGCGGCAATGTTCATCAGGCGGCCTTCCGTTTTCGCTGCGATTCCTCTTCGAACTCTTCTTCTTCGGCGTAGGCGGGGCCTTCCAGCGCATCGTAGATCGCCAGAATGTTGAGCAGTCCAGCAATCATCGTATAGACGACACCGAGTTCAAACCGGGTTCCCAGCGTGAAATGGGCCTGTTCGAGGTCGGTATTCGAGTCGGAATCGAGCAGTTTGCTGTCGAGGAGCGGTGCTCCGTACCAGTTCCAGACCGAGCGCGGAATGCTGCCCGCCAGCTTCCCGTTCACGACTTCCCCCGCGCCGCTGCCCGGTCCTTCGACACTGAAGGCCACGCTGCGACGAGGGTCGGGCGCCACCAACCGACTGATCTCAGCCCAACTCACCTTCCATTCGATGGGGACGTCCCCCTGAGCCGTCTTCCAGACACCCACGAGCGTCCCTGCCGCGCGGCTCTGATCGTCGGGGTTCAATGTGAGCGTTCCAGAAACCTCTCCCTGAGGCACGCTGGAGGCTGTGAATCGTCCCTGAAACGGCGCGGTGAGGGGCGCGGTGAGGCCGGGTTTGAGGGCCTCGGCCCCGCGGAATTTCGCCTGCAACAGGGCCGGGAGCGCGGGCAAGCCAACCCAGACCTGGCAGACGTAGGCCCAGGTGGTGCGATCGGGCGAACCCCAGTCGAAGTAGACGACTTTCCCGTCACCGACCCGCAGGCCCGTGAAAAACGTGCCCAGAATACAGACCGAGTAGAGGCAGCCTTTGAAAAAGCGGCCCTGGAACAGATGGCCCAGTCCCGGAACCAGAAACGCCAACACCGCGGCGAGGCCTGGAGCCCTGAGCCGCTTGGCGGCAGGTCTTGAGACAGATGCGGAAGCCACCGAAAGCCAATCCCGTTGTGTCGACAAGCGTTCCGCGAGCGCAGGCGCCATGCCACACGCACCAGTCCAGCGCAGTTCACTCCCCCCGTATTCGCCCAGGGTCATCAAATCTTAGCGCACGGCCGCAACCGCCACCAGCCCAGACCCCGCAGGTGTTAACACCGATCATCTGGGGCGGGGTGTCACCACCAAGGCACGAAGACACCAAGGAAAGGCACAATCTGGTCCGACCAATTCAGGCGGCCACGAGGAGCGGGCGGCATTCCGGAGTGGCGAGCCGACCTTGTCAGGGGTCGGTGGTGTCAGGCTCAACCCCGCACCATCTGCAGTTCCTGCCAGTTGTTCATGGCGAACGACAGCATGAACAGGCCCCACATCGTGTCCTGCCGCTGAAAGGCGAGGACGCCGAAGATGATGGCGAGCAGGAGCGACAGCTTCAGCGAGAGGGAGACGCCATCCCACGGGCGGAAGCGAACGAACAAATATCGGGTGATCTGGCCGCCATCGAGCGGGTAAATCGGAATCGAGTTGAGCAGCCCCCAGCCGATCCCCTGGAACTGCAGGCAGAATAGAAAATAGAGAATGTTCCCTACCACTTGCTCATCTTCGGGCAGCCACTGAGGAAATTGGAACAGGCCCAGCATGGCGAGGTAAGCCAGCCCCCCGGTCGTAAAGCTGACCAGTGGCCCTGCGGCGACGACCGCCACGTTTCTCCAGGTCCCATGAAACGGATACGCCGTGGCGTATCCGCCGAAGGCATAGAGCGTGATGTCCGAGGGCTGACCGAAGTACCGGCTGGTCAGCGCATGGCCGAGTTCATGCGCGAGAATCGAGAGAAACCCGCACATCACCCAGATGAAGGTGTATTGGAGGTTGTCGCCGTTCCACCCCAGCAGGGCCATGAACAACCAGAAGAAGGGATGGACACGGACGTCCACCCCGAACATGCGGAAGTGCAGGTCAAAAGGGGTCGGCTCGGCACTCAGAAACGACATAAACTGCGGGGCCTTGATCACGGGGCAGGGGGCGGCGCGTTGCGCTCTTCCCAGTATGACTCTCTCGGTTGCTTCCGGAACTGTCCAGTCCGCGTTTTGGCCCACACGCATTTGCGCCTGGGAGGGAGAGGTGAACCACGGCGCCCCTGACCTCGTCGGCGCACCAACTGCGCTGCTTGACCCCATCCTGCCTGCCTTTCTCCTTTTCCCTGTTGTTCCGCTGCTGCATAATGCGTTTCCGCACATGGGAGTCCTTCACCGTCTGAAGTGAGGCCGTCATGTCGCGGATC
>JAIXZD010000543.1 GCA_027489895.1 Planctomycetaceae bacterium | reverse complement strand
CTGCTCGCGCACCAGCCAGTCGAGCGCCCGCTCGACCTCCCGCTTGATCTTGGGGTCGAGTCGCCCCGCCTCGGCCGTCCGCGGCAGCAGCCCGACACCGGTGCAGACCAGCATCAGCCCCAGCAAGGATCCCAGGAGCGAACCCACCGTCAGACGAATCGGCCACGCGGCAACATACGGCATGTTTCTCTCCCGTGATCCAAACCTGGCGTACGGCCGCGAATCGAACTCCACCGCCCAACACCTCTTACTCGCATCTTCCGCACCACCCGCCCTTCCGGCAATGGTGGCTTCCCAGGAACCAGCGCTGTGGGTGCCAGATGAATAGGCGAGCCGACCCTGTCAGTCGTCCACTCGGCGCAGTTCTTCAGACGTCGTCCGAGTCGATTTCACCGCGACGCGTGTGCCGTCGGTCAGCACGTCGAGGTTCGTGAGGATCACCTCCTCGCCCGGTTTCAGACCACTCTTCACTTCCCAGACGGTTCGCAGTCGATCGCCCAGCACCAGCTCGCGGCGGCGGGCCTTCCCCTCGACGGCGACCATCACGCCGCCTTTCAGGATCGAATCGCGGGTCACCAGCAAAATGCCCGGACGGACCGGACCCGCGATCTTGGCGAACACGAACGTGCCCGGCAGCAACGGGGCGGTCTGGGCCGCATTCTCCACCCGCACAAACACCTTGACCGTCCGCGTCGCTTCGTCGGCCTTGGGAGAAATCCGCACGACATGCCCTGTCCACCGCGGTGGGGCCGACTCATTCTCGGAGAGCGTCACCACCGGCGTTTCCCCGCGCAACAAGAGCGGCGTCAGCTTGGACGAGTCCTCCAGCGGCAACGACACCGGCACCTCCACCATCTGGAGATCGACCAGCTTCACGAGCGGATCCCCCACCTTGACGTGCTGTCCGCGCTCGATCATCACCTCGGCCAGCACCCCATCGAACGGCGGCTTAACCACTGTCCGCGCCACATCCAGCTTGCCAATCTCCAGCTCTGCCCGGTGCATATCGAGCCGGCGGTCCAATTGCTCTTTCTTGAGCGGATAAAGCAGCGCCTCGTTCTCCAGGCCCAGCACAGTTTCCCGATACCGCTGCAGATCGAGCCGGGCCCGCGTCAGATCGCTTTCCGAGGCGACGTTCTTCTTGCGCAGTCCCTCGATCCGGTTGTACTCTTCTTCGTTCAGGCGGTAATCCAGCCGGGCTTTGTCCAGCAGCTTGGCCGTGTTCGCCTCCTGCTGGGTCAAGACACCCGCTTCCGACGCATCGGATTTCAGCTTGGCTTCGACATGCTCGAGCTTGCGGCGGTAACTGTCCGCGTCGATCCGGCAGAGTTCATCGCCGGTCCGCTCGCGCGAGCGGCCTGCGTCATCGAGGTCCGCTCCCTCGGCCTCGACCCGCGAGCCGACTTCCAGCCGCGGATGAACCTGAACAATCTGACCGGCCACCTCGGCCGAAAGAACGACTTCGCGATCGGGCCGGGCCGTGCCGAACCCGACCAGCGTCTCCTGGTAGTCGATCGGCTCGACCTGCATTGTCTCGACATTGTACGACTTCGGTTCGATCGGCTGTTCCGGCGCGGGCACGCGGAGTGCCGCCAGCCGGGCATACACCCCGCCCGCCAGACTCAGGACCAGAATCACGCCAATCGTCGACAGCAATCCCCGACGGACCGGGGGAGTAAACACCATGACCCAGACATCCGCAAAACACCGGGGCCGGAACCGCATCAGGCAGTTGCAGGCCACACCGGTTTGAACCACGCGCTGATCAAACTGTAACCGCAGAGGGAGGGGGACGATACACCGATCTGGCGCACGCATCCGGCACGGTGCATTCATCGCGTTCCGTGCGACTGTTGCGAACCAGGGAGCCGGAAGCGTTAGCGCCCGGAGGCCCAGCGGTTCCCGCCGCCGCAACCCCGGAAACAGTCACCCGGAACTCCGCCCTTCTGGTCCAGGCACGCTCAACAC
Source organism: Planctomycetaceae bacterium (assembly GCA_027489895.1). Lineage (GTDB taxonomy): Bacteria > Planctomycetota > Planctomycetia > Planctomycetales > Planctomycetaceae > JAIXZD01. Next base: position 11,735 of record JAIXZD010000543.1, on the reverse strand, counting down.
GCAACGCCTGGTCTGGCGAGCCGACCCTCACCTACCAACCCTCCGAGCACTCACGGGCCGGGAATCCCCATCAACCAGATGACCGCTTCGCAGTAGGCTTCCAGTGGCGCGATCACCCCGGGAGCGATTTGGGCGACGAACAAGATCGGGAAGTAGGCGGTACTCAGGACGATCTCAAAGTCGACGCCCACGTAATGGCAGACTGCGTAAACGAACGGCGGACTCAGCACATAGGCCACGACCATCAGCAGTCCCACCAGGATCAGGGCGGCGGGCGACGCGTGCGACTTCGCCTGCTCCGACCGGCCTTCACGTTCTGTGGTCATGTTCGACTCTCCCGTCTGTTGGTCGAAGCCGTTCGATTCCGTGGCCTCCCCGGCGAGGCTGTGACTTTTCGGACGACCGGTGAGTTCTCGATGGTAACCCGAAGCGTGAGCGAGGGACCCCGCGCGGATTCCAGGGAAATCGTGACCTGAGAGGATCGAGGGGTCCCTCGCGGACGCCTCGGGTTACTAAACACTCGCGGCCTCTGCGTCACCGTCATCGACGAGTCGTCGGGGTCACCCCATCAGCGTGCGCTGACAGGGCCGGCTCACCCCATTCTGCCCCGCTGGCTCGCCTCAAGTTTTTGTTCGGAAACCGTGTGCCGAACACTCAGGGCTTGTGGATTCTCAACATCCAGATCACGAACTCGCAATAAGCCTCCAGCGGCGCAATCACCCAGGGCGCGTAGTTGGCAAACACCCGCAGTGGGGCGTAGACCGCATCCCGAATCGGGTCAAAATCGAAGCCCAGGAGATAGCAGACCGCGTAGACGAACGGCAGACTGAGGGGGTAGGCCAAGGCCAACAGCAGCCCCGCCAGCAAGATCGCGATGGGCGAAGCCTGCCGTCTCGCATTTTCCGACCGGCTTTCACCAACGGACGACATGCGTTCCTCCCAAGCGCTGGTCGAAGTTTACCGATCCGATTCCGTTGCGACACCCACCCGCCCGACGTTCAGGGGCGGAACAGCCCCATCCATCCGAGGACCAGTTCGTAATAGGCCTTCAACAGGGCAAACACCGGGGGCGCGTGATTGGCAAGGATGTTGATCGGGGCGTAGAGGGTCTGCTTGACCGGGTTAAAATCGACGCTCAGGAAATGGCACAGCGCGATCACGAACGGCGGACTCAGTAGATAGACGACCACCAACAACAGCGCCCCGAGAAACCGCGCCGCAGGCGAAGCCTGCCGTCCCGCGTTTTCCGACCGGCTTTCACGTTCTGCCGTCATCTCTGCGTCTCCCGTCTGCTGGTCGAAGTCGTTCGATTCCGTGGACCCCTCTGTGTCACCGACACCCGCGAGTCGTTGGCGTCGCCCCAACACGAAGGGCTGTCAGCGTCGCCTCACGCCATTTTCCACCGCAGGCTCGCCTAGATTCCGTGCTCCGGTCCGTGCTCCGAACGCCCCTTGCCGACCACTCAGGGCACGAGGATTCCAAACATCCAGATCACGAAGAGGCAATAAGCCTCCAGCGGCGCCACCGCGGGAGGGGAAGCGATCGCGATCGCCTTGAGCGGCGCGTAGACCGTATCCCGAATCGGGTCAAAGTCGACGCCTAGAAAATGGCAGGCCACGAACACGAACGGCAGACTGAGGGGGTAGGCCGCAACCAGTAGCAGCCCCGCCAGCAAGATCGCGATGGGTGACGCCTGCCGTGCCGCGTTTTCCGACCGGCTTTCACTGTCAGCTGCCATGCCAGCCTCTCCCGCACATGAGTCGAAACGCGCCGATTCGATTCCGTCGAAACCCACGCCTGCAGGAGTCTGCGTACCAGTCAACGTCGCCCAGGCACCGACCCCTGACAGGGTCGGCTCGCCTGACGAACCGGGTCAGCCTCGCCTGACACTTTCTTTTTCCCTGCCTCACCGGCGCACTCACGAGCCGTGAGCGGCTTCGGGCGCCAGACGCTCCTTGGGGACGATTTCTTCCGGGGCGCCCAGCGGAGCCGTCTCGTCTGTGTTCCATCCCAGCAGCCGGGTCACCCCCCGCTTCAATTCGACGGTGATCGTCAGCAGGGCCGGCACGAACACCAGCGTCACCACCGTCGAGACGAGCATCCCGCCCAACAGCACCGCCCCAATCCCCCGGTACAGTTCACTGCCCGCCCCCGGAGCCAGCACTAGCGGCAACAGCCCCGCCAGGCCACCGAGCGTCGTCATGAAGATGGGCCGGATGCGATACCGCACACTATCCAGCACGGCCGTTCGCAAGGGCAGCCCTTCCTCCAGATGGACGAGCGTCTGTTCGACAATCAGGATCGGGTTGTTCACGACCGTTCCCACCAGCATCACGAACCCCAGCATCGTCAGCACATCGAGCGGCTGAATCGTCCCGGCCGGGATCAGCAGGAACGCATTCAGCACCCACAGTCCGGCAAACCCGCCCACCGCGCCGATCGGCACCGTCATGATCACGACGAACGGATAGAGCCACGATTCGAACGTCGCCGCCATCAGCAGGTAGGTGATCACAATCGCCAGCACCAGGTTCCACTTCAGCGACTGCCAGGTCGACCGCAGCTTGTCGGCCGTTCCCGCAAGCGTCATCTGATACTCGCTGCCGACCCGGCCTCCGGTCCGAATTGGCTGGAGTATCTTCTGCTCGATGATGTCCATCGCCTGCTCGACCGGCAGACTGGGCGGCGGGGTGATCTGAATCGTGATCGTCCGCTGCCGACTGCGGTGATTGATCTGCTCGGGACCACTGGCGATCGAGACGTTGGCGAGCGCCGCGAGCGGAACGACTTCGCCCCCGGGAATCGCAATGGGCAGGGCCGCGAGGTCTTGCGTCCGGCTCGCCAGCGACTCATCGCCCACAATCCGCAGGTCGATCTTGTCGCCCCCCAGGAAGTAGTCGGTCGCATACGCGCCATCGACCAGCGCATCGACCGAGTACCCTAGCTCCATGGCCATCACGTTCATGTCGGCCGCCTGCTCCCATTTGGGAACGACATGCACCTCCGGGTTCGACATGTCGAGGCTGGGCCTCGGGATCGCCATGACCATATCCGGCGTCACCGCGGCAAACGTCGGCCCCACCGTCCCCAGAATCTGTCCGCCAATCTGCACCAGTTGCGACAGCTCGGGCCCGGATATCTCGACATCGATCGACCGCCCCGACTGCAGCGCCTGTTCAAACAGGCTGCTCTGGAACGCAAACCCCAGCGTCCCGGGCATCTGGTCCTTCACGCTGTTGACCAGCGGAATCAGCCGCGACGCCTGCATCGGGTCGACCGCACGCACGCCGATAAACACCTGCCGGTTACGGGCGACGTAGAAGAAGTCGGAGACCGCGGGGAAGGGGAGCGCCTTCTCTTCGGGCGAGCCGGGGTCGACATCGACAAACGGCCGCAGCGTGTCTTCCACGATCTGCCCCATCGAGTCGAGCTGATCGAGGTTGTAGCCCGGCGGCGGCAGCAGAATGCCGATGATCAGATTCCGGTTTCCGTTCGGCAGGTACTCGGTCTTGGGGAGAAGCAGCCACGTGCCGGCGACCGACGCCCCCAGAAACAGCACAATCACCGCGACCCGCAACAGAATGCTGCGGGTGACGACGCTGTTGATGCCGACAACCACATCGATGAACCGGCCGCCCACCCAATCGAGCGGGGCGAACGTCACGTTCCACAGACCACGTAGCACGCTGCGTCCCGCCCGGAACAGCGGACCTGGCAGCCAGCGCTCGAAAATCGACGGCTTGGGCACCTGCCCATGCGGCGTCAGCAATCGCATCGCGGCAGTCGGCACGACGGCAATCGCCACCAGCATCGACAGCGCCACGGCCCCCGAGATCGCAATCGCGATATCCCGGAACAACTGGCCCGCCTCTTCCTTGATGAACAGAATCGGGATGAACACGGCGAGGTTGGCGATCGTCGCGTTCAAGAGCGCGCCCCACACCTCGTTCGCGCCCCGCACCGACGCAACCAGGGGCGATTCGCCCATCTGGTGCCGCCGAAAAATGTTCTCGAGCATCACGATCGCGTTGTCGACGAGCATCCCCACCGCAAACGCCAGCCCACCCAGGGCCGGGACATTCAGCGACCGGCCCATCAGCGCCATGATCAGAAACGCGCCGATCGTGCTCACCAGAATGTGAATGAAGATGATCACCGTGGAACGGGCGCTTTTGAGGAAGACCAGCAGCGTGATGAATGTCAGCACGCCCCCTTCCAGCATGTTCTCGCTGACGAGGTTCATGGCCGAGTAGATGTAGTCGGTCTCGTCGTAGACCTGGGTCAGTTCGAGATCCCGCGCCGCGAGCAACGACTCGTTGATCTCCGTGTTCGCCTTTCGCAGGCCATCCATCACATCGAGGACATTCGCACCGACCGCCCGCAATGCGTTGACCGCGACGCAATGCTCGCCGAACCGGCGGACGAAGCCGTCGGGCTTCTTATGCGTCATCACGACTTTCGCGACATCTTTGACGTAAACCGGGTTCCCGCCCCGCCGCGCGAGAATCGTATTCTCGACCTGCTCCGGGCTGCGGAACTGGCCCAGTGTGCGGACGACATACCGCCGCTTCCCTTCCCAGAAGTCTCCGCCCGACGTGTCTTTATTCTGGCCCCGCAGCGCCAGCCGCACATCGGTGATGGTCAGTTCGCGGGCCGCCAGCTTGTGGGGGTCGACGACGACCTGAACTTCGTCTTCCCGCCCGCCCAGCACGTTGGCGTTCGAGACGCCGTTCACCTGCTCGAACCGCGCCTCGATGAAATCCTCCGAGAACCGCCGCAACGTGCTGACATCCAGTTCCTCGGGCAGCAGATCTTTGACTTCCGGATGCGTCTTAACCAGCGTCCGCAGCCGCATCATCCGCAGCCCGGAACTACTCGCCGTCGCGGCCCGCTCCAGCTCCGCCTTGATCTCCGGATGCGTCGCCGCGAACGCGCGGACTTTCTCCACGCTGGGCGGCTTCTGCGACAGGATGAACCAGGCGATGGGCCGGTCCGACGAGTTCGACGTGTTGATCACCGGCTCGTCGGCATCTTCCGGATACTCCGGCACCTGGGCCAGCTTCGTATTCACCTTGAGCAGCGCCTCGGACATATCCGTCCCGATCGCAAACTCCAGCTTGACGGTGCCGAACGAGTCCTGGCTTTCGGAGGTCATCTTCGTGACCCCCTCCACGCTCTTCAGTTGCTCTTCCTGTTCCTGAACAATCTCCCGTTCGATCTCCTGAGGGCTGGCCCCCGGCCAGCGCGTCTCGATCGACAGCGTCGGAATCTGGACCTCGGGCGTCAGCTGCATCGGCATCAGGCCAGCCGCGAGCACACCGTACAAGACGACGAGCAACACCCCGACCGTCACCTTCACCGGATTCTTGACGAACGATTCAATCAACGGCATGACGGCACCGACACTCTCGACAGAAAACCACAGAATTCATCAGGGAAGACAACGCCAATTCTGTGTGCCACTGGCTCTGCCAGCGCTCGTCGATCGCGAGAGAACTCGCACTGGCACAGCCAGTGGCACACGGAGAAACGGTCGATTCATAAGCCTCCAACAGACTGCTCAGGGACTGATGACGATCTCCGCCCCCGGCCGCAGCCGCTCGTTCCCCTGGACGACCACACGCATGCCGGGCTGAATCTCGCCCAGCACTTCAATCAGATTGCCATCGGCCGAGCCGAGCTTGACCGGAATCGGCACCACCGTCAGCTTCTGCGGTTCCCCCGTCTTCCCAGCGTCGGCAGTCTTGGGAGCCGCCGCCTTCGGCGCCGCAGGCTTCGCCGCACCTGCGGCTGGTCCCCCGGCAGCAGGCCCCCCAGCCGGAGCAGCCGGCATGGGCACCACCGCATAGACCATCGGCTGCGGGCCGCCCAACACGACCGCATCCTTCGGCACCACTACCCCCTCATGCGGCGTTCCAATCGGCAACGCGACCTGGGCCAGCATCCCCGCCTTCAGCAGCGGGCCGTCGTCCGTGATGGTGTTCTTCGCGCGGATCAGCACCGGGAACGTCCGCGAACGCAGGTCGGCCTGCGGCACGATCGCTTTGATCGACCCCGCAAACTCCCGACCGGGGAACGCCCCCACCGTCACAACGGCCCCCTGACCCCGCTGCAGATAGCCCACGTAGTCCTCGAGCACCATCACCTTGATCTCGACCTCATCCAGCGCGCACATCTCCACGACGGACTCGCCCGACTTGATCCAGTGCCCAACTTCGGTCAGTTCTTCGGTGACGTAGCCGTCGAAATAGGCCCTCACCGTGAACTTGTCGAGGCGGTCGCGAATGTGGTTCACCGCCTCCTGCTGCATCAGGACGCGGGCCTCCATCTGCGAAATCTTCTCTTTGCGAGGGCCTTCTTCAACCAGTCGCAACTGGGCTTCGACCTCCCGCACCTGCTGTTCCGTAGCCGAGGCAGCCGTGACCGCATCGTCGAAGTCATCCTGGGAGATCGCCTTGCGTTCGAGTAGCGCCGTCTGCCGCCGCAGCCGCGACCGCGCGAACTCCGACCGCGCCTTGACCGTTTCCAGCCGCGCCAGCACCTCGGCGACCTCGTCTTTCCGCGCGCCGTTTTGCAGTTCCAGCAGTTCCGCTTTGCGCAAGGCCAACTCCGCCTCGGCCCCGGCCAGTTCGATTTCGATCGTGCCGGTCCGCAACTGGGCGATCGTCTGCCCCTGCTTCACAAAGTCGCCTTCCTGGACATGCAGCTCGAGCACCCGTCCCTCGACGGCCGAACCGATGATCGCCTTCTTCCCCGGCACAACCGTCGCCGAGAAGCCCTGCGTCGACCGGACCGGGCGCTTCTCAACGAGCGCGACCTTCACCGCCGACGGACCAAACTGCGCTGTGGCTGACTGCGCCGCTCCAATCAAGGCCAGCATCAACACGGCGGAAACTACCCACTGTCTCATAACCAACCCCACTGCCAGACTCGGCGTTATCGCTTCGGAAACGATTCCTTCGCTTCGCACCCGGTTCCGTCCCCGTCAGACGCCACCCACCACCGCGGACGGCTCGGCGACTGCGCCCGCGGGCGACACATCCCCCGCATCCAGGGCCAAATTGTTTCGCAGCCGCTCACAGAGCGACTTCAGCTGCTGCAGCTCCTCGGGATGAAACCCGCGCGTGGCCTTCTCTCGGACGCGGTGGGCGCACTCAGCCATCCGGTTCCAGACCAGGGCCGACTTCTCGGTCGTGCGGATGCGTTTCCGCCGCCGGTCGTCGGGACAGCCAACCCGTTCGATCCATCCATCTCGCTCCATGCGATCGAGAATCCCCACGAGGGTGGGGGCTTCAATCCCCAGCCGGTCGGCCACGTCCGCCTGCGACAGTTCGCCTTCCAGCACGATGCAGACCAGCACTTCCCACTGCCTCAGAGTGATGTTCTGGGCCGAAAGTTCGCTGGTAAGCGCCCGCCGCATTGCGACCGACGTCATGCAGACCCAGTAACCGACGCTGTTTTCCCAATCGTATTCGAGCATTTTGCATCACTTCCGGCCCCGGATCTGACCTGTCCCCCGCGGGACGTTTCACCGGCACCGATCCGAACCATCTCCCCACCCCGAAACAATTTGCGCGAAAACCGTTAACGCGCTAACGACCTGTTAGTTTACCCGTGGCCGGGACCTGTGGAAAGGTGTGGATTTCGATTTACCTCGCTCGGAAACAGCCGGTGTTTCACGTGTTTTCACCCCAGTCCCAGGTGAGCCCCCCGCTTCTTCCCCGTCGGGTGCAAGACGCGCTGTGACTGGTGCGGGAGTTTTTGTTCACCACCAAGGCACAAAGGCACCAAGGAAAGGCAGGTTCAAGGGCCGGTGCTGTTGAACTCGTGGTTTGGACCACTAGTGGGATAGGCTTCCCAGCCCCAAAGACGTCCCGTTCCCGACCAAGTCATCCAAATCCAGAAAACGCCGATGGTCCCGACCGCGTGGCCGACAGCCGCGACCCTTCCACCTGCCTTTCCTTGGTGTCTTGGTGCCTTGGTGGTCAATCGAGCCCAACTGTCTGGACGCCGCCCAAAATTTCGACCCTTCGCGAAACAGCGCGCCGGGAAGACGGGTAGAGTTCGATAGACTTTGTCGCCAGTTCTGCCGACTCGTTCCCTGTTCTTCGCCCGAGACGCAGATGACTGCCCCTTCGACGCAGACCACACCAGACACGCGGGTGCCTCCCCTTCCGGACCACTTTGGCACAGGCAGTCACTCGGCCTCAGGCCCCGCGATCGCCGATTTTGGCGAAGGGCCGCTGCTGCTCGAATCCGACGCGGCTCCCGTCGACGACCTCACCATTCCGACCGACGCCGCCCCACAGAACGCGGACCAGGACGGCGCCGTTCCAGCGCCCCAGCCCGTGGCCCCGCGTCGCCCCTGGACAGTCCGCCGGGTTCTCGGGGCGATCTGGTGGGGAATTGCAACGGCGATCTCGACGCTGTTCGGAATCGCCAGCCTGATCGTCATGCTCGCGGTGATCGCCGCCGTGCCGGGACCAAACTTCTACGTTCTGGGCTACCTGCTCGAAGTGGAAGGCCGCGTCGCCCGATCGGGGCGGTTCCGCGATGCGTTCCCGCTGTTGCACCTCGCTCCCAAGCTCGGTTCGATCGCCCTGGGCATCTGGCTCTGGCTGATTCCGCTCCGGCTACTCTCCCACGCCGCCGCCGATGCCCGTCTGATCGATCCTGGCTCCGGGGCGGACCGGTTCCTGCACGTGCTGGTCAACGTGCTGTTTCTCGCCATCACCGTTCACCTCTGCCTCGCTCTCGCCCGCGGCGGCGCGCTCTCCTGTTTCTTCCGGCCCATCAAGAACGCCCGCTGGCTCTACCAGCGGTACCGACAGCGGGACTACTGGGCGACGGCGGAAACCGCGGTGGTCGATTTCGCACGCGATCTCCGATTGGGCTACCACTGGTGGCTGGGGGTGCGGGGTTTTGTCGGCGCGATGATCTGGCTGGCCCCGCCCACGCTGCTCTTTGCCGCGATGCGCCGCACCGAGCCTGGCCCGGCCATCATCACGATCATTGGCGGCCTCGCCCTCTCGGTGGTCCTCTCGTGGGTGCCGTTCCTGCAGGCCCGCTTCGCCGCTGAGAACCGCTTCCGTGCCATGTTCGAACTACGAGCCGTTCGCGAGTTGTATCGCCACGCGCCGTTCTCCTGGCTGTTCACGATGCTGATCACGCTCACGCTTGCGCTGCCTCTCTACCTGTTCAAAATCGCCCTGCCGCCCCAGGACATGATGTGGCTGGTGACGTTGATCTTCATCGTCAGCATCTACCCCGCCCGCGTGCTGACGGGGTGGGCCTACCACCGGGCCGCGCATCGCGAGAAGCGGACCTGGTGGCCGTTGCGATACACCGTCTGGCTCGTCCTGCAGCCGCTCCTGGTGTTCTACGTCTTTCTGGTCTTCTTCACGCAGTTCATCGGCAAGTACGGCAAGCTCGTCCTCTTCGAGCACCACGCCTTCCTGCTTCCCGTGCCGTTCTAACTGGCACCATTGAGAGACGATCCCCACGGCGTCTGTAGCGGAACCCGGGAGGGTTCCCAAGACGTCGTAGCGGAAGTCGTGAGACTTCCCCCGGCGTGCAACCCGTCCCCACCGCCCCCTGACAGGGTCGGCTCGCCTCGTGATGCCCCGCCCAGCGGGTGTCGGGTGGACAGGTCGACACCCCAAAATGGCAAAAGTTGCAAACGGGGTCCCTTCCGGAATGCCGAACCGCCTGGGTGATCGCGCGGCAGAGTCGCCCGTTATCGGCATAACCGGCGCGCCGCTGGCGGGGTTTAGCGGTTGTAGCGGTCTCTCACCGTCCGGCACTCAAGTTGCTTTTTGACAACCCCCGTCCGTGGCGTAGAGTCGCGGTGGAAGTGTTGGTGAGGGTCTATCCCGAACGGGGACCGGGCCTCTTCCGCGCTTCCAGGTTCCGCTGCCAAACGACCGGGAATCGCAACGGGCGAATTCTCACCGTCTGGAGAAGGGCGGTCCCGAGACGCACTTTCCGGTGGAGGTCCACCGGGACGTCGCGAAAAATCTGATGTCACAGCGCGAAGGGCAGCCGTTCGGGACTTCGAATTTCCGGAAGCGGTCAGGCGGCGAGAGCGAGGACAGTATGGGTCGGCGAGCGGTCTGGACCGCGATGTTCGGGTGCCTCACGGTCACGGTGTTGACCTTCACGTGGCAACCCGTGTGGGCCGAGCCGGCTGCCGGCGAGGCCCCCGCCACCGCTCGTTCCGAATCAAGGCTGGGCGGTCAAGTCGCGAACGAATCGGTCGCGGAACTTGTCTCCGACGGCATCCGCCTCGAGCGGGGTCGCAAATGGCTCGAGGCGATCGAGTTCTACGAGAAGGCCGTCAAGTCGCATCCGAACACGCCAGAGCTCGAGTATGGCCTGCGGCGCTCGAAGATCTACTTCGGCATCGACCGCCGGTACACCGACAAAAGCTTCCGCGGCCAGTTGCTGGGTGTCGCCCGCAGTGAATCGATGGCGCTGTTCGACGAGGTGATCTCCTCGGTTCAGGCCAAGTATGTCGATCCGATCTCCGTCACCAGTCTGCTCGCTCATGGGACGGAAAGCCTCTACCTCGCCCTCAACGATGATCGTTTCCGGGAAGCGAACGTCCCGCATCATCTCCGCGGCCGAATCAAAGGGTTCCGCGATCGCCTGCGGGAAGAGTACTGGAATCGCCCGCTGCCGACCCGCGAAGCCGGGCGGCAGATGGTCAACCAGATCTGCGATGCGGCCGAACGCGAGTTGAGCGTTCCCGGCAGTGCGATCGTCCTCGAGTACATCTTTGGGGCCTGCAATGCGCTGGACGATTACAGCGGCTACCTCACACCCAGCCGCCTCAACGATCTGTATGGCAACATCGAAGGGGAGTTCGTGGGCCTGGGCATCGAGATGCGGGCCGAAACCGGTCGCGGCATGCTGCTGGTCCATGTCATTCCGGGGGGACCGGCTGAGCAGGGTGGCCTGCAGCCTGGCGAGCATATCGCCGCGATTGATGGTCGCGACTGTCGCAACATGACGACCGACGAAGCGGCGGGGTACCTGCAAGGTCAGGAAGGCAGCCGGGTCACGCTGGAGGTGACGGGCGAAGCGGGCAGCCGCAATCTCGCGCTGGTCCGCCGACCCGTCGTCGTGAAAAGCGTCTCGGTCGTCAAGATGATTGGCGAAGGTCAAGACATTGGCTACATCAAGCTGACCAGCTTCCAGAAGTCGACGGTCGAAGAGTTCGACGCGGCCGTCCAGCAACTCCGGCAGCAGGGGATGCGGGCCCTGGTGTGGGACCTGCGCGGCAACCCCGGGGGCCTGCTGAGCACCAGCGTGGAACTGCTCGACCGGTTCATCGCCGATGGCGTGCTGGTCTCGACCAAAGGCCGCACGGCCGACCAAAACTGGAGCTACACCGCCCACCGGCAGGGGACGCTGAACATCCCGCTCGTCCTCTTGATTGATGGCGACAGTGCCAGCGCCAGCGAGATCGTGGCGGGCGCGGTTCGTGACCACCAGCGAGGGACGATCGTCGGCCGGAAGAGCTACGGCAAATGGTCGGTGCAGAGCATCTTCCCCGGAAGCTCGGGGACCGGCCTGCGACTGACGACGGCGAAGTTCTACTCGCCGAATGGTCACACGCTGGGCAAGATCGGCGTGAAGCCGGATGTGGAAGTGCCAGCCCCGGTCGCCGAAGACAAACCCCGGTTCCGCAAGCCCGTCGACCTCGCCAGTGACCCGGATGTCATGAAGGCGCT